>DAIDAX010000010.1 GCA_027310405.1 bacterium
GAATTGAGAGATGCACAACAAATCGATAGCAAGACTTACAAAAAAATGTACTTCCTCGCAAAAGGTGGGATGTTCAGAAGCAGGGCACACATGCATCTTTATTTGGAGCAGCACGGTTTTCTAAAGAAGTGATTGAATGCCAAAACTTTCCCCAACTTACAAAATGCAATTTAAGCGCAGACATATTGGAAAAACTGATTACCGACAAAGATTGCAATTGTTGACAGCGAGAAAACCGAGACTCGTTGTAAGAAGAACTTCGAAGTACATTATCGTACAAATTATTGAGTTTAATATAAACGGTGATAAGACAATTTTATCTGCCAACAGTCGCGCGTTGAAAAAAATTGGTTGGAATTTTGCATGTGATAATTTACCAGCTGCTTATCTAACCGGATTAGCAATTGGGAAAAGTGCAAAACAAAAAAATATTGAAGAAGTTACACTTGATGCTGGATTGTATCGAACAACGAAAGGAAATAGAATTTTTGCAGTTGTCAAAGGTGCTAAGGATGCTGGACTTAAAATAAATGTTGCTGAAGAAATTTTACCGAGCGATGAGAGAATTCGCGGAACGCACATTGCTTCTTATCAGGAAAAGTTTAAGGATTTACCGACGGTTTTCGAAAAAATAAAACAACAGATAATTGGTGAATAAATGGCAGAAAAAAATGAAACAAAAAAGGAACCTGAAGCAAAAAATGAAACAGAAACTCCAGAAGAAGTAAAAGAAATTGAGAAAATTCCAGTAGCTCCAGAAGAAGTTCCAGCAGTTCCCGAAGAGCTTCCAAAAATTGTCAAACCATCTGCACTCGACAAATGGAAACCTTCGACATCGATGGGCAAAGCAGTGTTCGAAGGAAAGATAACTAGTATCGATGAAATTTTGAAGAGCGGAAAACCGATACGCGAGCCTGAAATTATTGACAAGCTTGTTCCAAACTTGAAGAATGAATTGATTCTTGTCGGTGGAAGAACTGGAAAGGGGGGAGGCATTCAGAGAATTCCTGTGAGAATTACTGCTGCGATGCACAGATCTGGAAGAAGATTTACAACATCTGCGTTTGTTGTTGTTGGAGATGAAGATGGTTTAGTTGGAATTGGAATGGGGAAAGCTCCAGAAGCAAGAGATGCGATTGCAAAATCAATACAGCGTGCGAAATTAAATTTAATTCGAATAAATCGTGGATGTGGTTCGTGGGAGTGTAAGTGTGGGACTTCGCACTCAATTCCATACAAGACAGTCGGCAAATCCGGAACAGTTCGTGTTGAAATTATTCCTGGGCCAAGGGGTCTTGGCTTAGTTGCTAATGATGAAACAAAAAAAATTTTACGTTTGGCTGGAATTCACGATGCGTGGGTTCGCACTTTTGGAAACACGAGCATGAGAATAAATCTAATTCAGGCTGTCTTTGACGCTTTGAAGAAACTCTACATTTACGGGCGTGAATGAAATGGTTGTTAGAAAATCTGGAAAAAGAAAATGGAGAAGAGGGCACAGAACTTACCATGGTGCACACAAAAAATGGAGAGGTGGAGGCTCACGTGGTGGGAGAGGAAAAGCTGGCGGGCACAAACACAAGTGGAGTTACGTTGTGAAGTACGAACCTGGAAGATTTGGAAAAACTGGATTCAAAAGATTGTTCGAAGAAAAATTAAATGCAATAAATCTTTATCAAATTGAAGAAATTGCAAGAAGAGAAAATAAAAAAGAAATCGATGTTTCTGTGTTTGGTTTTGAAAAAGTTTTGGGCACTGGAAAAATTTCTCTGCCTCTCGTTGTAAAGGCAAAATCTTTTTCGAAATCTGCAATTGAAAAGTTGGAGAAAGCTGGTGGGAAGGCTGTTTCACAATGAGTGATGAACAAGACACCAATTCGTCTCCGCAGCCACAACAAAAGAAAGGCTCTCTAACAAAAAGTCTTGCAAAATATTTACCAGCAATACAAAAACCTGCATACAAACAAAGTTTCAACACACGTTTGACATGGACTGGAATTGCACTCGCTCTCTATCTTCTTCTCACAAACATACAAGTAATTGGAATAGAGCCGAGTCGCGCAGCACAACTGAGATTTTTGGAAACAGTTCTCGCTAGCAGGTTCGGAAGTATAATGACGCTAGGAATTGGACCGATAGTTACTGCTGGAATTATTCTGCAACTTCTTGTCGGTTCGAAAATTGTTGGATGGGACATGAAAGATCCAGAAAATAGAAAGAAGTTTCAGTTCTGGAATAAATTTTTAGCAATTATTTTTTCTTTCGTCGAAGCTTTGGCATACATCTTGGCGGGTGCAGTACCTGTAGCTAGCAATTCTTTTACACTTGTAATTTTTGTCACACTACAACTAGCAGCTGGAGGAATAATCGCAATACTGCTTGACGAACTCGTTTCGAAGTGGGGATTCGGATCCGGAGTAAGTTTGTTTATCGCAGCTGGTGTTGCTTCGCAAATCGTAGTAAGAATATTTTCTCCGCTTGGCGCAAATTGTACAGCCTTCAACTGGGCGCTTTGCATACCGAGTGAAGCTAATCCACCAGCAGGTCTGTTGTGGAATTCACTTTCAGCAGCTATCGGTGGACAACTAATCAATGCTTTAATTTCATTCATTCCGATAATTGGAACTGGGGTAATTTTCCTCCTAGTTGTTTACGCACAACACATCCACGTAGAAGTCCCACTCGCATTTTCCGCTCTGCGTGGTTTCGGTAGGAACTGGAACCTAAAGCTTCTGTACACTAGCAACATTCCAGTCATTCTCGCAGCAGCACTGTTAGCAAATGTACAACTTATGGGGCGCGTTGGAGTCGTTGCTTCAGCTACCGGTCAATCGTGTGGTATACTCGGTTGTTTCGACACCAATGGAAATGCAGTCTCGGGTGTTGTGTACTTTTTGTCAGCGAATCCGCAGGGCGTTATACTTCCACTCATTCAAGGACTATTCGTGCCACTTGATGCATTGCGTGCCCTCAGTTACGTGTTCTTCCTAACTTTGCTCGCCACAATATTTTCTATGTTTTGGGTTAATACTGCAGGAATGGATGCAAAGTCAATCGCTGAACAACTCGAAGGAATAGGAATGCAAATTCCTGGATACAGACGTGACCCAAGAATAATCGAATCTGTTTTGAATCGCTACATCCCAGCACTCGCAGTTCTCGGTGGAATAACAATTGGTTTGCTCGCATCTTTCGCAGACTTACTCGGTGCAGTTGGCACAGGAACAGGAATCCTTTTAACTGTTATGATTATATACAATTACTACGAAGAGCTTACTAATCAAAATCTGGAAGAAGCACATCCAGTGGTTAGAAAGTTGTTAGGTGGATAAAAATGGTATTCGACTTCATTGGTCAAGCAATTGATCCGCTATTTGCACCGTTAACTATTCTTCCTCCAGTTGTGAGTATCTTCATTTTCTCGGCAATGGTAACTGTCGTAATTCTTGTTGGAAACCGTTTGATAATAAACAAAAGTTTTGTTGATGAAATTCGTAAACGCATGGAACAGTTGAAAGAAAACATAACTCAGGCACAGAAAGAAGGAAACAAAGATAATCTGCAAAAAAATATGAACGAACTCATGCAAGCGAACAACAAATACATGATGCATAGCTTCAGAACATTAATTATCTCGTTAATTGTAATTGCATTGCTCTTGCCGTGGTTAAGTTATAGATATTCGACTGCAGTGATTAATTTACCACTCGGTCTTCCATTCTTCGGCTCACAAATATCTTGGATTTATTGGTATGTACTTGTCTCGTTTGCAGTTGGTTGGGGCATAAGAAAAATTTTCGGTGCAGTTATATGAAGAAAATAAAAGTTAAAACTCCATCTGGAAGATTGACATTTCACAAAAGGAGAGAGAAAACAAATTTTCTTGTCTGTTCCAAATGTGGGGTTATACTTCACGGAACTCCGGGAGGAACAAGACAACAGTTGAAAAATCTAGCACTCAGTGAGAAAGTTCCATCAAGACCATACGGTTCACAGTTGTGCTCAGCATGTGTGAAAAATATTTTTAGAGAAAAGGCGAGGTTAGTGTGATGGCGTCGATAGAAGTTGGAAGAGTTTGCATGAAAGTTGTCGGTCGTGAAGCTGGAAAATATTGCGTAGCAGTTAAGCCAGTCAACAAAAGTTTTGTGGAAATAACTGGACCAAAAATTCTCACTGAAGTGAAAAGAAGGAGAGTGAACATTGCACATCTTGAACCAACTCAATATTCTTTAGAAATAAAGGAAGGCGCTACCGACGAAGAAATTATTGCTGCTTTCGAAAAAGCGAATTTAATTTCGAAATTGAATTTGAAAATTCCATCAGCAGCCGAGATGAAAGAACAAGCAAAAAGAAGACAAGAAAAAGAAGCTGAGAAACAAAAAGCAGAGTCGACAGAAAAGAAGAAAACTAAAAAGAAAGAGTAAACTTTATTTATGTGGCTAGTGAGAAGTTCTGAAAAAACTGATTCTAAATTTGGAAAATCTCCGAATGAGAGAAATTTGGAAGAAGCGATAAGAAATTCTGTAATCATTGTTGACAAACATGCTGGTCCAACTTCGCATCAGATATCGCAGTGGGCAAAAGAAATTTTTTCTATGAACAAAACTGGACATACTGGAACTTTGGATCCTGCTGTAACTGGAGTTCTCCCAGTTGCTTTAGAAAATTCTGTAAAAGCTATGCCCGTTCTTTCGGGAATGGATAAAGAGTATATTGGCGTGATGCATTTACACAAAGACGTCAACGAAAAAATTTTGCGAGAAACGATTTCAAAATTCATCGGAAAAATAAAACAGACACCGCCAAAAAAATCTGCAGTTGCAAGAAAAGAACGTGAAAGAGAAATTTATTTTTTTGATGTACTTGAAATCGATGGACGTGATGTACTTTTCAAAACTGGAGTTCAAGCTGGAACTTACATAAGAAAACTCGTGCATGATTTGGGACAGGCTCTCAGCAGTGGAGCACATATGTCGGAATTGCGAAGAATTCGTGTCGGAACTTTTACTGAAGAACAAGCTCACAGTTTACTTGAAATAAAAGATGCATATGATTTAGCAAAAGAAGGAAATGAGGAACAGCTGAAAAAAACTTTAATTCCTGTTGAATACGCAATTGTTGGCACGAAAAATATTTTCGTAAAAGATTCTGCAGTTAACACTGTTGCTCATGGATCTCCAGTTTTTGTTGGTGGGATAACACGCATTCAAGAGGGAATTGAAGCTGGTGAAACGATTGCAGTCTACACTCAGAAAGACGAACTTGTTTGTATCGGAATCGCAAAAATGTCAAGTGAAGAGATGTTCAAAAGAAAAAAGGGAATTGCAGTGAGGACCGACAGAGTTTTCATTCCAATCGATGTCTACCCGAGCAAAGACAGATAAATTTAAGTATGCAACAGTTGTAAGAATTGGTATGAAAATTTCGGAACTGAAACAGGGAATGAACGGAATCTCGATTGAAGCGAAGGTTATCGACATTTCTGAACCGCGTGAGGTTCAAACTCGTTTTGGAAAGAAAAACGTCGCTGATGCTACACTTGAAGACGATAGCGGACAAGTTTCTCTAACTCTCTGGGAAGACAATATAAAATCAATTTCAATCGGAGACACTGTCAACGTAAGTGGAGCTTACACAACTTCGTTTAAGCAAAAGTTGCAGTTGAATGTTCCTCGTTCTGGAAAAATCGAAATTGTAAAAGAATAAATCAGCTGGGATATTTCATAAATCCTGAGTCACACAATTTGTTATGCATTCTTTCTCTGACGTTTTTGTATTTTTTACCCTCATGGTATTCAATTGAATATTGTGGATATTCACCGCGGTATCCTCTGTACAACTTGATGATGCAATCTTTTGGCTTCTGCAATCTAATCCAAAGAACGTTATGACGATGATAAAATTTTTCGATCGCTATTCCTTTGGTTAGAGAAAGTTCAAGAAGTGCTACACCAAAATGTTCTTCATTAGTTGCTTTTCTAAACACAATTCAAAACACAGCAGATTAAAGATATAAAATTTCGTATAATCATTTAACAAACTATGCCGAGGTCGCATAATCCGGTAGTGCACTGGTCTTGAAAACCAGCGAGCGCAAGCTCATGTGGGTTCAAATCCCATCCTCGGCGCTTACAAAATTTTCGCGCCGTTAATCTAGTCTGGTAGGATACGACCTTCCCAAGGTCGGCGCACGGGTTCAAATCCCGTACGGCGCATAAAGTGGGTAAATGAAATCCGATGAGGTGTTAAAAGAGATAGAACAAATTGCACAGTTACAATTCTTGCCAATTATTGGATCTGAAAAAGGAAAACTTCTTGAGAAACTCGTCAGAGCAAAAAAACCTAGAAGTGCTTTGGAAATTGGAACGCTTATCGGATATTCAGCAATACGTGTTGCGAGAAACCTTCCAAAAAAATCTAAACTTATTTGTATCGAAGTAAACCCACATCTTGCAGAAATTGCGCACAGAAACATTTCAAGAGCTGGAATCAGAACTATTCGGATAATTGTTGGTGACGCAAAAAAAGTTGTGCCAACTTTGAAGAAAAAATTTGATTTTGTTTTTATTGATGCACTGAAAGAAGAATATTTTGAATATTTGAAAGCTGTTGAGAAAAAATTGAGCAAAAAAGCAATGATTGTTGCAGATAATGCCGGAGTGTTTGCACAAGAAATGGAGGATTATCTGAAATATATAAGAACTTCTGGGAAGTTTAAGAACAAAACTCACTACGTGAATGGAGATGCCATGGAAGTTAGCATTCGAATTTGAAAACTTTTTAAAACTGTAAATTCTAGATATTTGCTATGGCGAAAAGAACAGGACCAACAAACTCATATTTGAGAAGTTTGGTGGAAGATTTAAGTAAAAAATCCAGAGACCTTGATGTACCGATTTGGAAAACGGTAGCCGAAAAACTTTCTAAACCGACAAGACAAAGAGTGGAAGTAAACATCTCTGACATCGAAAGAAATGCAAATGCTGATGAAACAATTTTAGTTCCCGGTGTCGTTTTATCTAATGGTGAATTGACTAAGCAAGTGAAAGTTGCTGCTTGGAAATTCTCGCCAAAGTCGCAAGAAAAAATCAAACATTTACACGGAGAGGTTTTGACAATTGAAGAACTTTTGAAGAAAAATCCGAAAGGAACGAATGTAAGGATAATGGTGTAAAGATGAAAATTTACGATGCAACAGATCAAATTGTTGGAAGAATGTCCACAGCTGTTGCTAAACAGTTGTTGAGCGGAGAAAAAATTTCAATTGTCAACGCAGAGAAAGCTGTGCTTGCTGGAAATCCAAAATGGAAAACTGCATTCTATATGAAAAAGATTCACAGAGGAGATCCGAGTCACGGACCATTTTTCCCAAGACAACCTCAATTAATTTTACGCAGGACAATCCGTGGAATGATTCCGTGGGACAGAACTCGTGGAAGAAATGCATTCAAAAATTTGAAAGTTTTTATTGGAGTTCCGGAAGAATTCCAAGGAAAGCAATTTGAAAAAATTTCTTTGGCCGATGCAAGTAAATTGAAAATTAAATCTATCACACTTGGCGATCTTGCAATCCAACTTGGAGCGAAAAGAAGATGGTAAAGAAAGTTGCTGAAAAAAAGCCAAAGCAAATTTTTACAACTGGGAAACGTAGAGAAGCAATCGCACGCGCAAAAGTTGTAGCTGGCACTGGAAAAATTTTCATCAATAATGTTCCACTTGATGTCTGGGGAAATGAACCTCTACGTTTGTGGATCAAGGAACCCCTCATTCTTGCCGGGGATCTTTCTGCGAAAGTTGACATTGATGTTACTATGCGCAGCGGGGGGGTAGCTGGACAAACGGAAGCTGCAAGAATGGCCATTGCACGTGGACTTGTAGAATTTTCTCACGACAAAAAATTGTATGAAAAATTTATGCACTATGAACGAAATCTTTTGGTTTACGATCCGAGAAGAAATGAACCACACCATGCTGGTGGAGCAAGCAGACGCGGATCGCGAAGGCACAAACAAAGATCCAAGCGATAGAAAATGATTCAAATAAAACGTGTTTATGAAGCAGTTAGTAAGAATGATGGTTATAGAATTCTTGTTGACAGACTTTGGCCTCGCGGAGTTTCTAAGGAAAAAGCAAAAATTGATTTGTGGATGAAAGAGATTGCTCCAAGTAACAAATTACGAAAATGGTTTGGACATGATTCTAAAAAATGGAATGATTTTGAGAAAAAATTTAAGGAAGAATTAAAAGACAAAACTGATTTGTTAAAACAGATTAAGCAGATAGAACGTGAGAAGAAAACTGTTACACTTGTTTTCGCTGCAAAAGATGAAGAACATTGCAACGCTGTCGTGCTGAAAGCTGTGCTACAAAAAGCTTAAAAGGTATTCGACACAAATTGTAAAAACAAAAAGGATTCACATGATTATTCCAGTTCGTTGTTTCACTTGCGGAAAAGTTGTAGGACATCTTTGGCAAGATTTTAAAGAAAGAACTCAGAAAGGTGAGGACGCTGAGAAAGTTTTGAACAATCTCGGGCTGAAAAGATATTGTTGCAGACAATTGTTTCTAGGACATGTAGATTTGCTGAAAGAAGTATCACAGTTCAAACCGTAAAGCATTTTAAGTGTCCTTCCGATAGTTAATTACTACAAGCATAACGTTTTGCGTTCACTGCTTTGGGGTGTAAATGTGGAGTGGCCTAAAGATAAATTGACTCGTTTTGAAGTTGCTCGTTTGATTGGTGCTAGATCTTTGCAGATTGCACTTGGTGCACCGATTTTAATTTCAACGAAAGAATCTAATTCAATAAAAATTGCAGAAGAAGAATTCAAACAAAAAATAATTCCAATAACTGCAAAAAGAAAACTTCCGGACGAGAGTGAAGTTCTTGTTGATGTGAAAACTGGAATTGACAACTGGATTGTAGAGCACAAAGGCGAAATTTAAATTATTTAAGTTTAAATTACATTGCTTTATTCTGTGCCTAAAGGTCGTAACCTCTATCAAAGTAAGAAGAAGATTCCACCAAGTCTTGCCCAATGCTTGATTTGTTCTGTAAAGAATGAATGTCTTCGTGCTTCTGCTTTGTCTAATCTTGATAAACAGAATCCAGATCGGCTTCGTGAATATGTTGTCTCGCAACTGTGGGGCCATCGAGTTGAAAATCACTCTACAAGTGAAGGTACTCGCATTCACAAAATTATTGAACAACGTCGAGGAGTTGTCACAAATCCCAACGAGAGTTTACAACGACTTCGAAACCGCGAGTCGCTATACTTTACTCTCGGCGTCTGCTCTGTTCGTTACATGTTCCGTGGAACTCCAGATGCTGTGCACGCTGAATTCAATGATCGTACACTTCGTCTAACCGTCATAGAAGACAAGACTCATATCACTGGCTCCTATGCAAACCAACTACACGTCTATGGTCTTGTATTGACAGATCCTTATTGTTTCTATACAACTCCATATACCTATGATGAACCAGAGATTACTCGACGTCGTTTCTATGAGGATTTAGATTTTGATGGTACTGTTGAAGTCTTTACTCAATTTAATCTATACAGAGAACGTGATGGCGAAATTGTTGAACATCTTCAACCTTCTCGTCCATTCTCTCGTGAATTTGCTCTTCTTGACAAGGCAAATTATTTCGGTGTTAAAGCTGCGAAAGACACGATTCTCCGTGTTCTTTACGAACCTAAGCTCCTGTCACATTCATCCCAGACAAAATTCCATGCCAGAACTGGTGAAATCTATCTCCCAGCAAGTGAAAAGAAATCTCAAACTTAAATTTCTGTTGGTTTATTAAACAGTTTTTTCGTAATAAAGTTTTACAAAAATACTTTTAGTGTTTATTCTAACTTTTCCATTGTTGACAAATTCTAGCCTCTTCGTCTGAGTTCTAATTTTTTGCAAGACTTTTTTCAGATGGTCTTTCTTGTTTTCTTCTAGTTGAAATCTGCACAAGAAAAATCTTTTTTTAAAAGATTTAAGTTAATTTACATTTTGTCTGGAGCTTCCACACCAATTAAATTCAATCCAATTCTCAAAACATTTTTTGTTGCTTGAACTAAAGTTAATCTGAAATTTTTCATGGAGCCTTCTGATTTCAAAACTGGTACAGATTCGTAAAAGTTGTTGAAAATTGTTGCAAGTTCGTACAAATAATTACAAACAATGTGTGGTTTCATTTCTTTTGCTGATTGGGATATAACATTTGGGAACATCATAATTTGTTTCAGTAAATTTTTTTCTTCCGAAGATATTTTGTCAACAGAAAATTCTTGTAAAAAATTCCCGCTTCTCTCTAAAATTCCAGCGCAACGCGTGTGTGCATATTGTAGATATGGTCCAGTGTTTCCAGTGAAACTAAGCATCTGATTCCAGTCAAAGACTATCTGATCATTTGGTTCAATTCTCACTACAGAATACTTCAATGCACCTATTGCAATTTTTTCAGCAATTTCTTTTGCTTTTTCTTCAGAAAGTTTTTTGTCTCTTTTCTTAACTTCTTTGAGTGCAGATTTAGTAAGTGCTTCTATAACTTCGTCCAACATTACTGCTCTACCTTCACGCGATGACATTTTTCCTTCTGGCAAAACGACATGTTCAAAAGAAACATGAAAACAATTTTTGTACCATGAATATCCTAACAACTCTAAAAGTTTGAAAAGTTGTTTGAAATTTAAATTTTGTTGGGATGAAACTACCCAAATCGATTTGTTTAATTTGTACTTGGAAAATTTGTGAGCGGTCAAACCAAGATCGCTAGTGATGTACAAGCCAGTCCCATCAGATCGTAGAATAACTGTACTTGGTATTCCAAATTTTTCCAAATCAGCAACTATAGCTCCATCGTCTGTTTTATGTGCAAAATTATTTTTCAAAAGTTTGTCCACAAGTTTTTTTCCATCATCTCTAAATTCGCTTTCAAAAAAATATTCATCAAATTTTATTCCAACTTTTTTGTAAGTTTCTTCGAATCCTTGAATGCACCACTTGGTTATTTGTTTCCAAATTTTCGAAATCGCTTTATCTTTTTCCAGTTCAAATTTTTTCAGATTTTCATGTGCCTGCTGTTCTAGCTCTGGATTTGATTTTGATTCTTCGTGAAACTTAACATAATATTGCCACAGCCAAAAATCTGGTTTGCCTTTTGGTTCTTTTCCTTTACCCCAAAGATTGTATGCAGTCACTAGTTTAGCAACTTGAAGTCCGACATCGTTCATGTAATTTGTACGGAAAACTTTGTGACCCTGAAGTTCGAGAATGTTAGATAAAGATTCTCCGAGGAAAGTCGTTCTAGCGTGACCTACATGCATAGGATGAACTGGATTCGGTTGAGAAAATTCTACCATAATTTTTTCTTTCTTGATTTTTTCAGCGCGTCCATAATGTTTCTCAAGAGCATCTTGCAAAACTTTTCCTGCTAACTTTTCCCAATCGAAGAAAAAGTTCACATAACCTCCGACGACTTCTGCACTCGCTAAAGAACTTTTTTCAGGAATCCTAATTTTTTCAGTGATTTCTTTTGCAAGCTCATTCGGACTTTTTCCTGTCTGTCTCGCAAGTTTGAAACATGGATAAGCAACGTCGCCATACTTTGCTTCTGCTGGAGCTTCGAGTTCTGATACAAATGCCTCAACATCTGCTTGTTTCAAAGCTTTGACGACTTCTTCCTCAAGCATAAAATCAATTTAACTTTTTATCAGCTTAATGATTTATCGATTTAATCTTTTAGAAATTTCTTGATTGAATTTTTCTTTTCCAGAGATTTAATTAATTCAAGACTTTTCCTTGCATAGTAGTCGAAACTTTTGAAACGCTTCAGAAAATACTTGCCGTGAGTTGTCTTGATTATGAAAACGTGTTGGAGAGAATCTGGTTTGAGAACATCGGTTGGTCTTGGCATTCGTTTGTAACTGATTAACTTACCGATGTCGTAGGATTCCACTAACTTTTTGATAAGACTTGATTCATTATCCATATTTTACTTTTTGGAGTTGTTTTATTTCAACTTGATTATCGTTGGGAGCAAGACTCTCTGACTTAGATATGTCTAAACAACTAAATTTTTTGTCAAAAAACTTAAGCTTAAATCCTTAAAAATTTGGTTGCTAACCATGTCAGCAGCTTTAGATGCAGTTAAGAGAGAAGTTGAAGCCGATTCTTTTAGAGAATCTGCTATGGGACGATTACATTTGACAGCATTTCTTTATAATTTAGTCGATGCAACGCCCAAAGTTATTGGTAGATACGATCTTTCTGGAAAAATTGATTTGATTAAATTTTATGAGAATTTAGCAAGTCTTGGAGAAGAAATGGTTGGGTTCATCAGACATCCGGGATATCTTGGATATCTTGAAAGAACTCATGACGATTACAACCTGAATGAGCCCGCAGGTCTGATTGAAGGAAGGATGGACGAAACTGTGAAAGCCTTTGTTGAAAAAGGTGATACAGGATTAGAATCCACTTTGGATTCTTCCATGTTCAGATTGGATTCGAGATCGTGGAAAAGCGGGTCGGCGCTAGAAGAAGAGCAAGAACGCGGTAAAACATACGATCCGTGGATGAGTCAGATTCTTAGTAGGTTTCGTTTCATATACAAGCAACCGAGAAAATCAACTGAAGATTTGTTGGCTCTGACAATGATAATAAGTTCACTCGACAGTTATCTAGACAAATACAAAACATCTTACGGATTTTCTTAAAAATCGAAAATAATTTATTCTAACAGACTAAAAACAAATTTAATATTAAATCACTAATCTCATTTAACTTTTTATACTAAAAGAATTAAGAGTTTCTTATGTATCATGTTGTGACGAAATATTCTCGAATTCTGAGCAATCGTTACGTTCCTTAAGGTGAATTTTCTTGGAGCCAGTAAAAGATTTCAACATCAGTAGAGACTCGGTAAAAGATTTGGTTAGTCAGATGAACGAATCTGGAGGATTCACAGCGAAGAAGGTTGGGGAGTCTGTAGAAATTTTGAACGACATGTTCAATGACAAGGATTCATTAAACTTTCTTTCTTTTCCTGCAGACATAATTGCAACTGGAACCCGTGGAATAATTCGCGACATGGTAAAAGAAAAAAAGTTTGACATCATCATAACAACTTGTGGAATGTTGGATCATGACATCGCAAGAAGCTTCAAAGATTATTATCATGGAACTTTTGATGCAGACGACACAGAACTACATAAGCAAGGAATAAATCGTTTGGGAAATATTTTCGTTCCTAACGAAAGTTATGGAATAGTTATCGAAGAAAAAATGTTGCAGTGGCTGAAAGAAATTGAGAAAGAAGGAAAAACGAACTTATCAACTTACGAATTGTGTTGGGAAATTGGAAAACGTTTGAAGGAAGATTCGATTCTTTATTGGGCATGGAAAAATCAAATTCCGATTGTCATTCCAGGGATTACTGACGGCGCAGTTGGTTATCAAATCTGGATGTTTTCTCAAGATCACAAATTGAAAATCGACGTATTGAAAGATGAAAAACTAATCAGCGACAAAGTTTGGAACACGAAAAAATCTGGAGCATTGATGATTGGTGGAGGAATCTCAAAACATCATGTCATTTGGCACAACCAGTTCAAGAAAGGTTTGGACTATGCTGTTTACATCACAACTGCAGTTGAACATGATGGAAGTTTGTCTGGAGCGAGAACTCGAGAAGCAATTTCTTGGGGAAAAATAAAAGAGAAAGCGAAACACATCACAGTCGAAGGCGATGCAACAATTATTTTACCGATAATTTATGCAGCTCTCAAATAATTTTCTTTTTCTTCTTTCCAACTTTCGGTTGCATTTCTTCTCCAGTTTGTAAAGGGATTAATTCTTTTTCAATTCTTTCTGTGTCAATTTCAGGATGAGCTTGCTTCAATTTTTTCAAACGTTTCTTTATGATTTCTTCTTCAATCGACATAATTAATTCCTTAGATTTGTTTCTCCTTTCCGTTTGTAGTTACTCTACCACCTTGCCATTGACCTCTGTACGGTGAACCTTTTCCACTAATTTTCAAGAATACAACATGCACAATTCTTGCTCCAAGTTCGAGTTGAAAATTGACGTTGCCAACATTTTTCAATGCGTAAACCATTTCACCAGAATAGCTAGGTGCACACTGTGTTGCAAGGAAAAGCACCCCACTCCTGTACAAAGTGCTTCGTGGAAAAGTAAGCATCAGCAAATCGTTGGGTAGATTAACTTTTTCAATTGTTTTCATCAGAACAAAATCTCCTGGTTTCAAAATAAAATTTTTATCTCGACCGATTTTTGCAAGCAGTTTTGAATCAGCTGTGGATCTTTCATCAACTCCAAGAAAACCATGACCATCAATCGAATAAATTTCTCCAATCCGCAAATCGAAGCCAGCACCTTCTGGAGTTTTTAATTCACGTTCAGAAAGATTTTCAACAAGATTTTTTTCTTTTACAAGTCTGAGAAGCTCATCTATTCCAACAATCATGAAAATTTATTGAGAAACTTCTTATTTATCCTTAAGCCAGTTGTAATTTTTTTAATCCATCAACAATATCTGCTACAACGAATTCTGGTGCACGATTAAACCAAACTTCGACAAATGGAATTTTCTTTGCTCGATAATGATCAATTATTGGTGCAGTCTGTTTGTCGTAAAGTTCCAATCTGTTTTTAACAGTTTCCAAATTGTCGTCGTGTCGTTGAATTAATTCAAGCGGATTTCCACAATGATCGCACTTAGTAGGATCCTTTGTTGGTAGAAGTTGTGGAAGTTCGTACTTTATTCCATCGACTGTTTTGTATATTCTCGCAATGTTCCACGGATATCCGCAGAATTTGCAATTTCTTCGTGCAAGAGTTTTTTCTATCAGCACTTCTCTTGAACATTTAATCAGAATTAGTGCATCGATTTTTTCAAACGAATCCAAAAAATTTGCTTGATTAATTGTTCGTGGATAACCGTCGAGAATGAATCCAGTGTGGCCGTCAAGATTCGTAATTTCCTTTTTTGCAATCTTGTTTGTCAAATTATCGTCTATCAGTCCACCACTTGTTACAATTTCCTTTACCTTTTTACCAAGTTCGGTATCCTGTTTTAAAATTTCTCTGAACACATCGCCTGTCGAAATTTTTTTCAAGTTAAATTTTTTTGACAAATCTTTTGAGTAAACTCCTTTACCTGAACCTGGCGGTCCAAAAATTATCAACTTCATTCACTCACTTTGTGTGCTACTGACTTAGCCTTTAACTAATTTAACGATTTCGTCCGCAGCTTTCATTGCGTGCTCAAAGGGTTTTTTCTGCAGATAAGTTAAATCGATAATCGATATGGAAGATTCTGCTTCTTCTGCTGCAGCGATTGCAAGTTCGCGATTAATTTTTTGATGCTCAGAAATTTCTTCTGTAGTTTCAACATCTCTCTGTCTACTAGTGTCGAGTTTTCTTCTTTCAATCACATCTTCCGGTCTGAATTCGAGAACGATAATCATGTCGGGCTTCAACCAATGCATAGATTTTTCAGATTGTGCTGGAAAATATCCGTGTGGAGTTTTTATGGATAGGTGTGTATCAATAAATAAAATTTTTCCTTTCATTTTTGAAATTTTTTTCATTACTTCATCCTGTAAATTTTTTTGTTGTTTGAGAGAAAGTTTTTGTCTCATCTCATCACGATTTTTTATTTTTAACTTTTTCTTTGCAATTTCAAAAAACAAATCTCCAGCATGGACAATTTTCGCATACGGAAGTTTTTCTTTTACAAATTTCAAAATAGTTGTTTTTCCAGCACCTGGTACAGAAGCGACAATAACTTTCATACTTACATCCTCTGGGCAATCACTTCCCAATTAACTGATTTAATTTGCCCTCTATCAACATTTTGTTGTCTTATCATTTCCCAAATTCTTATAATTCTAAAACCAGAAAGTAATTTCAATAATTGTCCTTTCGTAATAAAGGCTTGAAGAAGAGCTATCTTATGGAAGAAAGTGTTGTTATCTACTTTTTTCCAACCAAATTCTTTCCATCTTTTAAAACTTTCATGTTCTGTTGATGCAAAGTTTGCAAAAAGAAATCCATTTCTCTTAAGAACACGTTTCACTTCATTAACAGCTTTCTGAATGTCTTTAATTCGGAAATTATCGATTGCTGCTATACTTACAACTGCATCAAACTCGTTGTCTGGGAAAGGTAGGTTGAGCATACTCCCAATAACTAAATTGTAATTTGAAAGTTTTTCCCTTCTAAGCCACTTATTAGCGAGACTTAGTGCAGTTGGAGAAGTATCGATACCAACAACAAAATCTTTTCGTTTTGCAAAATAAACTAAGTGTCTTCCAGCACCGCAACCCAAATCAAGGATTTTTTTAACATTATGTTTTTTAAAAAATTCTGCAACTTCAGGAATTGTCCAATGTGGGGTTTTTCGTCTATGTAATCCTTCCTGAATTTTTTGATCCCAAAGCTTTTCATAGTTCATAGACTCTTTTAATAAATTCGCTCCCAGCAATAATTAATGTAAAGTGTCGGGATCGTTCAGCGGCTAGGACACGGCGCTCATAGTTTACTCTATGAGCATTGACTCAAAGATGAAATAAGAAACGCCGGAATCGGAGTTCAACTCTCCGTCCCGACACAAATTAATTCGCGAGTGAACGAGTTAATTTACGGCATGGCCCGAATAGCTTAGAGGCAGAGCACAGGCCTGTGGAGCTTGTGACCCGGGTTCGATTCCCGGTTCGGGCCCTTCTCTTTGATGAATTGGACTACCTTCTGTTTCTTGTGAATTACCTGTAAATATGGAACAACATATTTATTATAGAACTCAAGCTTTCTTTGCGTTATTTCAAATTCTAGTTCAAAAGTTTTTCCGACAATTTTCCTTTCTAGAATAAATGTTGTTTTATTTCTTTCAAAAATCCAAGATCTAATACCAAACCTGTTTAGCAACTCTTGTAGTTCGGTTTGACGATTTCCACTAATAATCTTGACCCTTAAGCGAGCCCCTTTGTCAGTCCAGTTTATGCTTCCGTCTCCATCAACAACACCACTTAAGTATGATCCAAAAAGACTTTCATTGTTTTGAACCCATTCGGGCGGTCGTGGCGGATCACCAAATTTGATGTTAAGAACCTCAAATATCGGAAGAAGCTTTTTAACTTGCAAATTAGTGTACCAGACTTCTCTATTCTTCTCTTTGTTGAGTTTACCATGACGATTGAAAATTTGAGTCGAGATGGTTAAAAATTTTTCAACCATAGGAATTGAAGATTTTGATACAGTAAAAGAAATTCTAACTTGTTCAACCCTACGTTTTTTCTCAAAATAATGCTTCAAGCTTCCATCTGTTTGGACAACTCCCGTCCAATAACCAAGTTCTTCTGTGGGCATTATCTTATTCTCTTGCATATTCATTATTAGGTACCAAAGTTATATTTAAATCTTGTGGTACCTAATTTCATATCATGAGATTACAAAAACATTATGCCAGAACGGTGAGAGGTAAAGATTATTCTAAGTGGGTTGTAATTATCCCGCCCGAAAAAGTGAATGACCTTAAATGGAAAGAAGGCGAAGAGTTAGATTCAAAAATTTTTCACGGCGGTTTGATTCTTTTACCAAAGAAAATGAGACCAAAGTAAAAACCTTAAATATGCCCACAACTAATATCTCTTTTGCCTCGCGGACAAACGTTTGACTTGGAGTCCGTTTAACTTAACGGTGCTGTGAAAGAGTCTAGTCCTGTTCGTGAGATATCAGCATCGACCCAGAGCTGCATTCTGGGAGGTTGAATCAATTTTCGTGGTGAAACCTGAGGTAGGATCCCGCCAATTCTGGTTGATCCCGCCAGAGGTCATTGCTATCCGGTTCCGTTTGCCATGCGAGCCGAGAGGGGTAAGCCCTCGGCGAACTGCTCCGTAATACGCAGTCAACCTAACCTGTGCACGGGGATACACTCGAGAAATTGAGCTCAATACCCGATGGTTCTGTCTTGCTGGAATGCTGACAGAGCGAAAGTCACGGCGGCACAGGATGGGACTGCGACTGATCAGGCTGCTGTCGGTGTAACGAACCGACAAACCGATAATCAGTACGGGCCATGGAAGTGGGTGCCCGGCGATGGATTCTGAGACATGAATCCAGGTCCTACGGGACGCAGCAGGTACGAAATCTTCGCAATTGGTTAACGCCAGACGAGGGGAACTGGAGTGTTGCTGTTTTTACAGCAACTTTTGCTTTCTGAAAACGGGAAGGCGAATAAGGGCTGGGTAAGACGAGTGCCAGCCACCGCGGTAATACTCGCAGCCCGAGTAATGGCCAGAATTATTGGGTCTAAAGCGTCCGTAGCCGGCTAGGTTAGTTCTTTGTGAAATCCCGCAGCAAACTGCGAGGCTTGCAAGGAATACTGCCGAGCTCGAGACCGGGAGAGGGCAGCGGTACTTGTGGGGTAGGGGTTAAATCCTGTAATCCCACGGGGACCACCTGTGGCGAAGGCGGCTGCCTGGAACGGGTCTGACGGTGAGGGACGAAAGCTAGGGGAGCGATCGGGATTAGATATCGGGTGTAGTCACAAATATATATTTCACAAGCAATTGTTTGCGAAGTATATTTTTAAAAACATATTTTCAAGACGACACTCGACTAAATACCCCGGTAGTCCTAGCTGTAAACGATGCCCACTTGGTGTTGCATACCTTTCGGGGGTGTGCAGTGCCGGAGCGTAGGTGTTAAGTGGGCCACCTGGGGAGTACGGCCGCAAGGTTGAAACTTAAGGGAATTGGCGGGGGAGCACACAAGGGGTGGGCAGTGCGGTTCAATTGGACTCAACGCCAGAAATCTTACCGGAATCGACAGCAGAATGAAGGTCAGTCTGAAGGGCTTACCAAACAAGCTGAGAGGTAGTGCATGGCCATCGTCAGCTCGTACCGTGAGGCGTGCCGTTAAGTCGGTTAACGAGCGAGACCCATATCCAACGTTGCAAACTTCGCAGAGATGTGGAGTGCACTCATTGGAGACCGCTGGTGATAAACCAGAGGAAGGCGTGGGCGACGGTAGGTCTGTATGCTCCGAATTTTCCGGGCCACACGCGCTGCACAAAGCGCGCCACAATGGGACGCAACTCCGAAAGGAGGAGCAAATCCCCTAAAAGCGCGCTCAGTTCGGATCGAGGGCTGTAACTCGTCCTCGTGAAGCCGGAATCCCTAGTAGGCGAATGTCATCAAACTCAAGCGAAGCGATGATAATCAATGCACTACTCTGAGCTATAGTTCAGAAACCATATTTCAAAAACTATAGTTTTGACGAGTGAATTCACATTTGATCTTCGCGCGAGTGTGAAATCGTTCGCCGAATACGTCCCTGCTCCTTGCACACACCGCCCGTCAAGCCAATCGAGTGGAAATTCATCGAGGCTTTTACGAAAGTGGGAGTCGAGTTGAACTTCCGCGAGAGGGGCTAAGTCGCCACTTCGTTGAGTCGGCAGCTTTAAGTTGCGGTTAGACATATATACTAAAATGAATAATCGCGACTTAGCATATTTGATGGGTGCTTTGGAAGGAGACGGTTATGTGTACCGAGGCAAGAGTAAAGGTCTTGTTGCTGTGTTCACACAGAAGAACAGAGCATGGCTCGAAAACATAGAGAATATGATTGAGCAAAATCTAGGTAACGCGTGGATATTTAAGCAAAGGAATATCAGCATCTTAGAAACAAAATTCAAACCCTTGCTTCAAAAACTAGATACGAAAAAGCTAACTTTAAAAGAAAAGTTAGAGTATGTGGCAGGATTTTTTGATGCCGAAGGCGGCATACCAAAATATCCTGAACGTATACCGTCAACAACTCCATACATGTATATCCAATTCGTGCAAAAGAATCCGGAAGCACTCTGGAATATTCGTTCTATTCTTGAGAAAGCCGGTATAGAATGCGGAAAGTTGCACGAATATGGTAGAAAGAAAAAATGTTGGAGATTCTTCATAAAATCCAATTCAAGATTGAAATTTATGAAGACTATAAGATCGAAGCATCCTGAGAAAATTCGAAGATTAAAAATAATGGAACATCGGCTCTCGGAGCGATAAACAAGGTAGCCGTAAGATCGCGGAGAGGAACCTAAGTGTCGAAGGATGAAAAACTGGTTTGACTCTGAGAAAAAAATTGTGATGAGTCGGAGGTGAGTTGATTTCGACTGCCAATACATCTCTCATTCGCGATCCGGCAACGGGAACGTGCGGCTGGATCACCTCCTTAAAACTTTTGTGCGAGAGCGAGGTCCTACCCTAGGCACCAATGCGAAAATTTTTCACGAAATTTTTCTGAAGAAATTTAAACTCAAGTAGTGTAATCTCTATTAGGGGCCGGTAGATCAGCGGTAGATCGCTTCCCTTGCAATACCATTAAGTTTAAGACAAATGAACACCGACTATAAAGGATGAGTTTGAACAGCAAAACTACATTAAAGATAGTTGGTGCGACGCTGTATTGGGCAGAAGGAAGAAAGCCGTATAGAGACAAACGTGGTTGGATGCAATATCCAGTAGCTTTAACGAACTCAGATCCAGAGGTCATCAAAACATTCACGAAATTCCTAAGAGAGATAATAGGAATCAAAAACAAAAATCTTAGAGGATGGCTTCAAGTATATCCAGATTTGGATAAAACAAAATGTGAAAAGTTTTGGTCAAAGTTGTCTGGTATTCCAACAAAACAATTTCACAAAACCTATTTGGCAAAACACGGTAAACACAAACCAAAATTTAATTACGGCACTTTTGCTGTAATTTATAATCGCAAAGAAGTATCTCAAAAAATTTTCAACATTATTGAAGAAATAAAATCAGAAACTCTTAATGGTGCAAGATAGGAAGAGGCCACGGGTTCAAATCCCGTCCGGTCCACAGCTTTATTTCAATTCTGCAAGGTCGATAATTATTGGTGCGTGATCGCTTGGTTTTTCCAATTTATCAGAAACTTTCCTTTCTTCTTTATCAATCCAAATTTTCTGAATAAGTTTGGAAATTTTTTCGTCGCCGAGAACTAAATCGAAACGTAATCCTTCGTCGCGATCGAACGCACCTTCCTGGTAAGGCCACCAAGTGTAGAGTTTTTCATCACCATTAAACACACGCATCAAATCACGCAGTTTCTCTCTCTGAATATTTTTCAACCATATTCTTTCTTCGTCAGTGCAATGAATGCGACCACGAAGTCCGATTGGATCCCAAACATCCCTGTCGTCCGGAACGACGTTGAAATCTCCAACAACAAGTAGCGGCAAATCTTCTGACATATTATGTATCCAGTCTGCAAAAGCCGACATCCAACGTTCTTTGAGTTTGAATTGTTCGTCCTCCACATTTCTGCCGTTGACTACGTAGACGTTCACTAGCCTGAAATTTCCAATGCGCGCGGACACAACTCTTTTTTCGTGCGGCGCTGGATCATTTGGAAAACCGCGCTGAATTTCTGTGGGTGTATTAAATATTTTTTCGTTGTTCGAATCTTTTTTGGAAAAAGAATTAAGACCACCACGATGAGATGAATCGCGAATTAGAATTGCAACTCCGTTGTAACTTTCCTGAC
>DAIDAX010000011.1 GCA_027310405.1 bacterium
GAAGTTTCCAAATCCGAGAACTGACGTCGTTCTCCGAGAGTCAAAAAGTTGTAACCGTTTTCACATTTGTACGAACCGCAAGTTGTATTTCCTGCTTTTGTGAGATAAGTCTCTCCACAACTTTGACATTCTCTCGTCTGCCATTTTCTCTCTTTCAAAGTTCTTACGAGGATGTTGCTGTGTTCTTGTGCGCTCATTTTCTCACATCAATAGAGTTGGAATTTTTTCTCGAGCAGGCCTTTAGTTATTTCTGGAACCTTTGCAAGCTTTTCTTCGAACACGTGGTTGATTGCTTCCTCATCTGACTTCTGCGGATTATCGATTCTTACAATTGATTTCCACGGGTCGAGAAGCTGTCTGCCATTCTGACTAACGATCAAAGTTTCAGTGAATTTTCCAGTCGCATTGTAGACTGCATTCGCAATCTGTCTCGACAAAATATTGTAAACTTTTCCGACGTAGTAGACTGGATTCTTTCCGCATGCGCCTTCGATGCTCATTGGCCTGAACGGAGTGATCAATCCGTTCGTTCGATTTCCTCTGCCAACCAATCCCTCGTCGCCTGATTCTATGCTCGAACCGATTGCGGTCAGATACAAATCATGTTTCTTCAAATCATCTCTCGTGTTGACAGAGACTTCGATATCACTCTCTCCAAAAGCTTCTCCAACTATATTCTTTGCAGTTTCTTTATTTTCCAGATAGGATTTTTCGGAATCAACATAATTAGCAATCTGTGGCACGCATACTGTCACAGAATTTTTCTTTCCTTCCTTTACTCCGAGAATTTTTATATCTGAACCGAGCCACGGAAGTTTTCTATCCAAAAGATTTTTTTCTATTTCGAGAATGGATTTTTCAAATTCAGATAACGGAGCATAACTGCAGCCAACTGATGTGTCGTTCGATACAAGATTGTCGTATCCTTTCACATCGTTCACTGTTCTCGGTTCGAATGTATAAGCACGCGAGCCAGTTGTCTCTCTCATTCTCCCAGGACTGCTTCTTCCGACAACGTTGTAATGAATCTCGATGTCTGAATCCGCATCAATCAGAGCTCCAAATCTTTCATCAAAAAAACTACTCGTAGTTTTTTCCAAAAGTTCTCTTATAGGAATTTCCGAATCTCCAAATTTTGTCGAAGCTCTTCCATTCAGCATTACTCTAACTGGATTTGTCAATTCTCCATAACCATAAGTTACATCAGTCTTTCCACCGAGGATGCCGAGCTTGTCGAAGTTGTGATGCAGCACAACACCGAATCTGTTGAGAGTGTAATTCGAATACATTACGGACAAAGTTTCCGCCAACGCATCGGAAAGCGTGTCTGGATGTCCTAGACCCTTTCTCTCGATAACTTCTGCGGAGTCTTTCAGATAATCCCTGCCAAGATCAACGATTTGTATGTTTTTCATTGTTCAAGAACATGCATGTAAATTTTTTAAGCTTGACGGCGCTTATAAAGAAAAGTTTTTGAAAATATTTTATAGCTGCATTCCCAATAAAGAAATCATGAGCAAGTGGAGATACAACAAATATGGAAAGTTGAGAAAGGGCAAAGGCACTGCAGCTAGTCCGCCGAAAAGAAAAAACTGATTCAATTAATCTCGACCCTTCATCAGAAATGCGATAACGAGAAATTCAAAACCAATAAAAGGAATCTATCAATAAATTATTTACAATTTTTTAAACATTCTTCAGAACAATAAAATTTTCCTTTATCCTTTATCTTCGCGAACGGAATCTCCTTTCCGCACCAGTTGCAGACTTTCATTTTTACTTTTCCTTGATTACCAATCGATCTGCTTGCGTAATTATTTCAACTTCTTTTCCTTGTCTGAGCTTCATTCTTCTCGCAATTTCATTTGGCAATCGAAGTCCTATGCCAGTTCCAACCTTGACAAGTTTCACACGCACAGCCATTCTCTCGCGCAATTTTTCCATTACGGCATCGAGTGTTTTTTCATCAGTGACGTTGTGATGGCAATTCGAACACGTGTAACTATCTACAACTATTCCGAAACCTACGTCATACTTCACTTTCTCGAGTTTTCCACCGCAGTTTGTGCATTTCATACTCTTACCTCCTGTCCATTTTGAAAGCGTTTATCACGAAAATTGTCATTTTTTCTGGCTGATACTCGCAGTGAATTTCCACAACGAACTTTTCGAATCGCCTTATGTACGTGAATCGGTTTGGTCTTCTTTCCTTTCGAGTTTTGTCCGGCGACAAAATAGTTCTGACTACCAATTCCCAATCCACATCGCTGTGGTAATCGAAGTAATGCCTCGTTGGACGAATTTTTATTATTCTCAAGTATATCCATGGTATACTATGAGTCTACTTTCTATATATAGTTTTAGGAGAACTTTTAGTGGTACTCTATTGGGAATAATAATTCTCGTAGCCGACTTGTTTTGGCTATATCTCGACAAGTAACGGACGAAAATCGAGAACTTTAAAACTTTTATTTCTTGCGGAAAAGATGAGAGATGAAAATTATCGCACCCATAATGAGCGAAATCCAACCGAACCACAAGTAGCCAAGAAGACCGTATGGATTTGGATTCTGCAACAAATTCACTAAGCCGTTAACTATCAAAACAATCGAGAAAAAGAAAGTTGCAATGAATGTCCTAATTTCTTTTATGTCCATTTACAATAATTCTCTTCTATCGTAAATAAATTTACAGAGTTTAATCTTTTTCACTCATAAATCTTTGTACATCCAAGTTAGTCTCTTACCTTCTGTATATCCAAAACGTTTCATCACATTTACAAAATCCTGATTTGTTGCAAGAAGATATATTGAATTCACTCCACGTTCTCTCATTATTTTCTCCTGTTCTTTCAACATTGCAGAATGAATTCCTCTTCGTCTGTATGCTGGATCGACTGCAGAATAAACAAGCGAAGCGTATGTAGGACCTTCCTGAACAGCCAAAGAAAATCCAACTATCTTGTTTCCTACAATTTTACTATGAGTATGAAACAGTATTTCGGTGACAAGAAAACTGCTCTTCTCGTCTGTCAAAAAATATTTCAAATCCTCTGGTTCGAGAAAACCTTTGTCATCTGACGTTTTCAGTTCTTGTATTGAGTTTCCAAGTTTGTATAGTTCCTCGAAATCTTTCAGACGAGCTTTTCTGATTCTCATGATTCAACTAAGAAGAATAAAACTCTTAACTTTTCAAATTAAGAGATTATTGATTGTATGGGAATTACAATTTCCTATAGAGGATATCGGAGATTAGTATGCTGTTAGTCAGAACTTATCTTGACAAGAGTGACATACACGGAATAGGACTTTTTGCGACCGAGCCGATTAAGAAAGGAACGGTGATTTGGGAATACCGCAAAGGATTCGATTTCATGGTCAAAGACAGCGATCTCTACCATCTTCCTCGTAGTCTTCATCCATTCAGAGCGTTCGTTCTCTGGTATGGTTATCTAGATTCGAAAACAATGAAGCATGTCGTTTGTGCCGATGACGCAAGGTTCATGAATCATTCTTTTACACCAAATACAGACAACACGAACAATGATGGAACGATTGCTAACAGAGATATTACAGTACAGTTGGTGAAGAGCTAACCTGTAATTAATTTGAGTTCGATGGAAATGCCGCACAAAAGCTGACTGGAAAGTGGCACAAGGAAGGCAAGAACATTGAGTATGGTCTTGCCATGTCTGCAATCAATGCTAAAACTATTCAATTGTAAGGCAAGGAACGTAAATTTTTTTAAGTTAAATAAACTTTAATTGCACTCTGATTTTACTTTTGAAAGCTCTTAAGTTTTTAACGATAAGTAAACAGCATGGAACCAATTGCAATAAGTCGCGAATATAAAATCTCTAACGTGAACATGAAATATGAAGAATTTTTAAATCGTGTTTACAATCTTCAGGATAATTTACGAAAAAGATTTGATAAAGTTGAAGTTGAAGGATCAGTATCGTCACAACCTAGAATTCATGCTAGAAAATTCGACAATGATTACACACTTGATATTTTTCCTGAACTTGCTTACAGAGAAATCAATGTTTCCTTGAGCTACGGAAAACTGAAAGATCCACAATATGCAGACGCTGACATAAAAGAAATTGAAACAGCTTTCGACAAAGCCTTTGCACAACAAGTTGCAATTCAGATGTAAGATACAAAAGCAGGGGAAATTTTTTTCCAATGAAGTATGACAAAAATGAAAAGTAGTTTTAGATTTTTTCTCTCAATCTATAAGCACTGTGCAACATCAAACTGTATCCACCAAACAAATATGAACCGACAATTAGAATATCCACACGCGGATCACCTGTATAATTTAACTGTCTCGGTGAAAAAAATAGCGGACCAACCATTGTAGCTAGACCTACAAAAGATTCAGAAACTGGGTGTCTAATTATACTGCCAAATTTCTTTGCATACAATTTCAATGAACCTGTTCTTTCCGAAATCATCTTGACTTCACCTCAGTAAAGTAATTATTTTCTTTTTTTAAATTCTACTTACCAAATATATTTCTCGCGAGGTTCTAATGCCGACTGTATAGTTTTTTTCTCATCATCTGTAAGATATCTTCCTATTTCGATCAGAGAGCCATGTCGCAGATACCAATAAGTCTTGGCTCCTATATTATGTGCAAGTACGCCTTTGTTTTCACTATCGGCAAACAGTCCAAGTAATTCGAGCCTCATTGATAATCTCGCTGGCATTACTATAGTTGTATGTCCACGAAAATTTATTGTTGGGTAAATATGGAACGTATCCTTAATTTCTTCCATTGGAAGATTTTCCGCATAGCTAGTTACAGACATAAGTTTCCACTATTTTCTTAACTTTAAATCCTTTACAAATTTTTGCAGAAACTTTAATTTTTGCTTGTACAAATTTTAATTATGCAACTTTATTCTCTTCGAGTTTTTTCTTCATAGAATTTATTGTGTCGACAAAATCGTCAATCTTGTCCATCGTTAGAACGAATCCCTGTTTTGTTGGTCCTTTGTATTTTGCAGAATTCAGCCATACGCGAAAATCAATTCTGTCTTGACCTTTGTAATTTGTTTTTTTTACAACGAGCACAGCATTATCGTTTAACTTGAATTCTCCGAGCTTCAAATCTTTTTGTGGCTCTTCAAAATCTTCCTCGACTCTCTCAGTTTCTTCCTCGAATTCTTCTTTGATTTTTTTCACAGCGCAACTAACCTACTTCAATGTCAGAGACCAGTTGTAAACGACTGCGATGATTGCACCGCCTATCGCTCCAATGATTACTCCGAAAATCACTGACAGGAAGCCAAGTCCCGGATACGATGCATAGCCAATCATGTAACCCATCATTCCATAGTATCCAGTTCCCATTCCGGAAAATCCGAAAGGCATGACGAACAGCCACATGATGAATCCGAAAACTGCTCCGGTAATTGCTGCTGCTTTCGTGTTGATTTGAGAAAATGCCAATCAATTCACCTAATGTTTAGTTGGATTGAGAGTTTAAATATTATTTTTAGCTTCTGCGCTTTTTCTTTTCTGGATGAAGTAAAAGATAAATTATTGGAATGATTCCGAGACTGCTGATGAAGAGGATCACCAAAAACCAAATCGTATGCCCGTTTCTTGCAGACCTCCACAAACCAAGACCTTTCCAAACGAGATCCCAAATTGTAAGAATAATTATTCCAAACAAGAATAGTTGTGATGAAAATAGCGAGAGTAAAATCGTTGAAATTGCCATGAGTAAAAGTTATTTTACAAACACTTAACGCTTTCTAAATTAAATCTTTATTTCTTGCGTGATTCAAATTATAATTAATGCTTAAAGGAAAAGTTGCAGTCGTAACTGGCGGAACGATGGGAATCGGAGCGGGAATCGCGAAAAAATTACACGAATACGGGGCGACCGTTGTCGTTTGTGCGAGAAAAAAAGCACCGACAAAATATTTTTTTGTGGAATGTGACGTGTCGAATTTTAATTCAGTGCAAACGATGATAAAAACTGTAATTAAAAAATTCAAGAGAATCGACATTTTCGTGAGCAACGCTGGAATCTATCCGTTCGTGATGTTGAAGGACATGACTGAACAACAATGGGATCAAGTAATCAATGTGAATCTCAAAGGAGCTTTCAATTGTGCGAAAGCTGTTGTTCCTTACATGTTGAAGCAAAAACATGGAAGATTTATCAGCACTGCATCAATCGCAGGAGTCTCTGTTGGATTTCCAGGACTGACTCATTATTGCGCATCGAAAGCTGGCATAATGGGATTCACTCGTGCATTGGCTCTCGAACTTGCGCCGTATAAAATCACAGTGAATGCAGTCGCACCTGGAGCAATAAAAACTCCCGGAGCAACAAGAGGAATAACCGATGAGAAACAATTGCAGCGAACGATACAGGCGATACCAGAAGCAAGAATGGGGAGGCCTGCTGACATCGGAGAGACAGTTGCCTTTCTAGCATCTGATGCTTCAGAGTACATTACTGGACAAACTATCGTTGTTGACGGCGGATACACTGACGAGTAAAAAATTTCAGAGCAGAGAAAAAAGTTTAGTCTAAATTATTTTCTAGATTTTTCGGGAATAATTATCCAAGCAAGCAAGTAAATAATCAATCCGGCTGCAAAACTGAGAACAGTAAAAATTATCCACAACAATCTTACAATTGTCGGATCAACATTGAAATATTCTCCAAGTCCTCCACACACTCCGCCGAGAATTTTATTTTTTTTCGAACGATAAAGTTTTTTCACGCCAGGCATGGAATCAATTTCTTTTTCTGATTATTTATTATGTGGACTAACTCAGATAAAAATCAGCAATAAAACGTTTATGCAATAAATAGAAGTTTAAGCTTTGTGAAATTTTCTTTCACTAATTGCAATTACAGTCGTTCATATTTTTTCATGCCATAAATGAGAATAACATTCATACAAAACAAAAATTAGAGAGATCAAAACCAAACTCGACAACAGTACAAGCGAAATTTGTCCAAATGGAGAATAAATAAAAAATCCGATTGACAAGAATGCAAGTATAACAATTAAACCGTATGGGAACAGGTGATACAAATTTTTTCCAAACCATTTTAAAAATCCTGAAATTCTCATGACGATTCACTCGAATTTAACATTTAAATCCTTGTCGCAATTTCATCTTGCTGTTTTTATTTAAGCGAGAAAACCGAAATTAATTGAAGATAAAAATGCCCGCAAGAACAAGAAACTACGAACACTTTCGTGGAAAGGGCTTACTCTACGGAGGAGCACTGCTGTTCATCGTCGGCCTTCTGTTGAATATGGGCTATAGCTGGGGAACTGTTTTCGAGGTCGCCGGTGTTTTAATCTTCCTGAAGGGACTGTTCGTAAAATTCATGAAAAAGTAGAATTTCTAAACTCAGGTTTAGAAAAGGGGATTTTTAATTTATTTATTTTCTTCTAAAACCAAATTAGTATATAGAGTGGGATGGTTTCACAGGCGTACGATGGTCCAAACAGACACAAGTGTCTAACACCTAAATCTCTTACAATGATGCCAGATGGAGAAATTGTTTGTGGATGTGGCAGGTCAGAAGGTTATACAACTTTTTCAGAACTTCCAACGTCCAAAAGAGATATCGGAGCATTGGCTAAATATTGGTTCGAGAAACTAGGTTCCCAAATGGGCCCCACATACAATAATGGTGTGGAGTACAGGAACAATCAAATAATGTCAATGCTACGAAGATAGTTGTTGAATCGTGTCAAAAACAAATGTAAGAGAATTTGTTTAGCTTTTTTCTTTGAGCCTAGAAAGTTTCACCAAAACTGTTTCTACAGAATGTGCAAGGTCACTTCCAAGATCGGTGAGCTTCACTATTTTGATTCTTCCTTTTTTCTCGAACTCAACTAAACCATAATCGCGAAAAAGATCTAGAAGTTTAACAGTATGCGAATAAGTTGTGTCGCATTCTTTAGAAAGAATTGTTGCATACTTCGGCCCGGAACGTAAACTTGCGAGCATCTTTACTGGTTTAGTTCTCAGAAAAAGCTTCGGTACGAATTTTTCCTTTGTTGCCAACCAGCTCTACCTACTATTTAATTCTCGGATAGGATATTTATAGTTAAAACATAGCTATTCAAAAATATATATTTTTACTATTGTGAGAAAATAGATAGCTTGTTAAGTATAGTTTTTAGGATATTATAGTAAAACTACTTACTTTTGCAAGTAAAATAGGAATAAGAGATAGGATGTTGGTCATAAGGGAACCGATTGCCGCTGGTGTGTTTTACAATTTGGACAAAAATCTGCTCACAAAAGAGATAGAAGCGAGTTTCAAACACAAACTCGGACCAAAAAAAATAAAGACAGAGAAATTTCGTGCTTCGATAGTTCCGCATGACAAGATACATCTGTCTGGACCAGTTGCTGCATGGGTCTTTTCCAAAATGGAGAAGGCTAATTACATCATCATTGGACCTAATCACAACCAAATTGGATCGAAATTCGCAGTGATGCGCGAGGGAATTTGGAAAACTCCATTTGGCGAAGTTATTGTCGACCCGAAAATTGCACAGAACACGATAGACAAAACAAAACTTATTGAATACGATGTGATGGCGCACAAAGAAGAACATGCAATTGAAACTCAACTTCCATTTCTGCAATATAAATTTGGCAATGATTTCAGAATAGTTCCGATAGCTATAGCGAATAGTTTTTCAGATATGGATTTCGTCGATGCGTGTGCACTAATTGGAAAAAATATTGCGCAGATAATTAAAGCGAGCAAAGAACCTTGGAGAATTATCGGAACTACCGATCTAAGTAACGGGACGAAAGAGAATGTTGAAAGAAACGACAAAATATTATTGAAATCATTTGCTTCAATGAAGCCAGAAAAAATTTTCGACGCCACGGCTTCTATAAATTCTCGTTTTTGTGGATATGGAGCTACAATAGCTACAATTGCTGCTGCAAAAGAATTGGGAGCGAAAAAGACTAAACTTCTGAAGTATTCAACATCGTTCGAAGTTCTTGAAGATCCCATGGCAGTTTCAGGATACGCATCTCTTATAATTTACTAAACTAAAATTGTAGATTATGGAAGAGCTCATTCTCAAACATGCGTTACTTAATGCTATCGAGCACAACGGAAAAGCAAATGCGAACGCAGTTCTTGGAAAAATTTTGGCAGAAGACGAGTCACTGAAGAAAAATATTCCTGAAGTCATGCAGACTGTTCAGAAAATAATTTTGCAAATCAATGCGATGAAAATCGAAGAACAGAAAAAAAAGATTGACGAACTTGGAGTCGTTACTGTCAAGAAAAAAGTTAAGGAAGAATACGAATTATCAGAACTCCCAGACGCACAGATTGGAAAAATTATCACGGCATTTCCTCCAGAACCAAGCAAATATCCGCACATCGGTCACGCGAAAGCTGCGTTGTTGAATTTTCTTTATGCGAAAAAATACAAAGGAAAATTTATTTTGCGCTTCGAGGACAGCAATCCGGAGCTAGCAAAAAAAGAATACTACGACGCGGTTCTCGATGGATTGAAGTGGATTGAGATAAAGTGGGACAAGTTGGATTATCTGTCGAACCACATTACACAATATTATAAAACAATTGAGAAATTTTTGACAAACGGTTTTGCGTATGTCTGTACTTGTAAACAAGAAATTGTGAAAGCGAAGCGTGCGAAAGGAGAAGAATGTGTACATAGACTGCAAGATGTTAAAGTAAATTTGAAATTGTGGAAAAAAATGCTACGCAGTTTTCCAGAAGCGAAAGCAACTGTGCGTTTGAAAATTGACATGAAAAGTCCGAACACGACGATGAGAGATCCAGCAATTGCGAGAATCATAACGACTCCGCATCCGAGAACGAAAAGAAAATTCAGAGTCTGGCCCGTTTACGATTTTGGAACTGTCATGCTCGATGTCTGGGAAAAAACTACACACAGAGTAAGAAGCAAAGAATTCGAAATCAGAAAAGATTTGCAACACTACATACACAATCTTCTTGGAGTGAAACCACCGATAACGATTGAAATTGGAAGATTTGAGATTTGCGGAACACCGACTAAAGGAAGAGTAATTCGCGAGATGATAAAACAGAAACAAATTACTGGCTGGGATGATCCGAGACTTACAACATTAATTGCACTCAAACGCAGAGGATTTTTGCCGGAAGCACTGCAAGAATTTTTGATTTCAACTGGTGTGACAAAGGCAGAAGGAATTCTTGAATGGGAAGCAGTTGAAGCTGTGAATAGAAAACATGTAGACAAAATTGCGAATAGATTTTTTGCAGTTGTAAATCCTGTGAAAATAAAAATTGTCGGCTCACCAAAAATAAAATTTGTCAAAGCTCATGTGCATCCAGATTTTCCAAAACGTGGCTTTAGAAAAATTCCTGTTGATGTAAACTCCATTTTTGTCGAAAAGGAAGATTTTGAAAAATTCGAGAACAAAGATGCTGTACTGATGTATCTGGAAACTGTCAAGTTGGATTCTGTTTCGAAATTCGTGACAAAAGAAGCAAGATACGAGGACCCCAAAATTCACTGGGTGTCAAATCCAAACGTGAAAGTAAAAATTTTCTTCCCTGACGGAAAAATTAGAATCGTTCTTGCCGAACCCTCGATAAAAAAAACGAAAGTCGGCCAGATTATCCAGTTTGTGCGCGTCGGATTCTGCAGAGTGGACAAAATTGGAAGAGAAATCCTGCTCTACTACACTCACAAGTGAAAACGTTTTTATACTTGCCTGCGGTATAGTTTTTAGCAAATGAGGTATAGACAATGCCGAAAGCTTATGTAAAATTCAGTGTGCCGAAAGAATTGGCTGACAAAGTTCTACAACTTGTCGAAGTCGCTAAGAATACTGGAAAACTTCGCAGAGGGACAAACGAAACGACAAAGGCAATCGACAAAGGACAGGCACAGCTTGTAATTATCGCTGAGGATGTTGAACCTGAGGAAATTGTAATGCACTTGCCTTCACTCTGTGACGAGAAAAAAATTCCTTACATTTTTGTTCCAAGCAAGCAGGATCTCGGACGCGCGAGTGGACTTGATGTGGGAACTGCTTCTCTCGGAGTTGCTGACGCTGGGGAAGCGAAGAATGTTCTGAAAGAAATCGTGAAAAGCGTTGAAGCTTTGAAGAAGGCCTGATTGGATGGCCGAAGCTGTTCCCGCTGAAGTTCTGCAAGTTCTTGGAAGGACTGGAGTTCGTGGAGTCACACAAGTTAGATGCAGAGTTATGGATGGTCCAGACAGAGGGAAAATTCTGACAAGAAACGTCACTGGTCCAGTGCGAGTGAAAGATATTTTGATGCTGAGAGAAACTGAAATGGAAGTCGCAGGAAAACTTGAATCGAGGTAGTGAAAATGAAATGTTCTTTTTGCGGAGAAAACATAGTTCCTGGAACCGGAAAGATGTTCGTGAAAACCGACGGGACGATTTTTTATTTCGACAAATCAAAATGTGAGAAATATTTTCTGATGGGTAAAGAATCGAAGAAGTTGAAGTGGGCAAGAAAGAAGTAAACCAATGTGAAATCTACTCTACGAAATCTTTTTCTATTGAATTTCAAATTACAGTTTTATGAATAGATTAACAAAACTTGAATTGCATAAGATTAGCAGACTTACGAAATCCGGTAGTTCATTAAACAAGATTTCAGAAAATTTGAGCATACCAAAAACTACAGTTTATTATCATTTCAAGAAAATCAAAGGGCCAACATATAGTAAACCAGTTTTGAATTTCAACTCTCCAAATGAACTTGGAGAAGTTATTGGAATTTTTAGCGGAGATGGAAGTTCTCAACTTAGCATGCCAGGATACCATTATTTGATTAGAGTTCACTTTGGGATTAAGAACCCAGAGTACACGACACATGTAAAGTCTTTATTCGAAAAGGGTTTCGGTAAAAACTTTCTAAGAAAGAATGATGGATCAACAAAGGAAGTATTGTAAATAAGTTCGAAAAGTATCAGAGAATTTTTCCATAAATTTTTGGAGTTTAAAGACCAAGACAAAAGTCATACAGTTAGATTGAAGACTCCTTACATGAAGAATAAACAGTTTGTTTTAGGTTTCTTAAGAGGATTGTTCGACACAGATGGGACATTGTCTGGGCGAAAGGTATTATTTTACACATCTTCAAATGGATTGAAAAATCAAATTAGAAAATTCCTTGGAGATTTTGAAATCAAGAACAGTGCCTATTTGGACAGAAGAAGCCGAAGTCCAATTTACCACATTTACATATGGAAACAAGATATTGAAAAATTTATTAAACTCATTAAACCATTTGGAATCTAAGGGCCGATAGATCAATGGTAGATCGCTTGCATGGCATAGCATAGTTATTGCACCAAAGCAAGAAGTTACGGGTTCGAATCCCGTTCGGTCCACAAAAATTTATTTTAAAACCTTGAATTAATTTTATGGTAAAGTTAGCAAGTGTTCTACAGGTTCTTCAACGTCGATATACTTGGAGAAGCTGAGGCGGGTTTTACAGAACCGAAGTCAAGCTGGGACTATGGCTTTTATATTTTCCTTCTTCTTGGTGGAATGGGAGCAACACTTTGGTCTGCAACACAGATAACAAGCTTCAGCGGCATAGTTAATTTGATTGTTGGTGTTTTACTTGCAATCACTTTTGCTTTGTGGATTTTTGGTGACAGAATTTTCAAATCTTCTGCTGTAACTGTCTTTTTCATTTACAGATTGCTGTTTCTTGGCTCATCGGTGGTTCTTGCTCTGTGGGGATATTTTACAAATTCACTTAACCTGATATCTACTGCGTTATTGATTGGAGAAAAAAGAGCTTAGGATAGTTTATAAACTTCAGAGAGAAAACTAATTTTATGGCTGCAAAAGAAATTGCAATTTACATTTTACTTATTCTCGTGCTGATATCCAGCCTACCAGTTCCATATCTTTCTTATGTTGGAATCATTTTCTTTATAATCGCACTTCTACTTTCTGATCAAATAAGAAAACAGGATAAAAGCAAAGGAAACAAACTAATAATTATTTCTGTTATTGTGTTCGTCGTCTCCATAATTATTGGTATGTTTATGTGGTCTTTGTTTTTCTCGTCTTTAATGCGTTTTATCGTATAAGATTTCTCTGAACTAATTCAGACGAGAAAACCTTTATAATGCTTTCAAACAAAACTTATTGCACGTGATCGAATGGGTGGAGGAAAAAAGATAGGAAGAATAAAAGACAAAGAGACAGCGAAAGCTGAGGAAGAGAAAAAGAAAGAGGAAAAACCGAAGCACGTTGAGAAAAAAGTCGAAGCTCGTGCACTTGTGCGAGTAGCGAACACAGATTTGATGGGCGACAAGAAAGTCGGTGAGGCGATTCGCGGGATAAAGGGAATAAGTTACACTTTTGCTCGCGCGCTGATTCATGCAGCGAATATTCCTTTTGACGTAAAACTTTCCACGCTGAAACCAGAACAATTGCAGAAACTTGAAGAGATTATCAAAAATCCAGAAAATTTTGGAATCGCTCCTTATATTTTGAACCGAAGAAAAGATCCTGAAGTTGGGAAAGACGTTCATCTCATCGGACAGGATTTGACTGCGCAAATGAGATTCGATGTGCAGAAGCAAGTCGATTTGAAAACTTACAAAGGATTCAGACACATGCTCGGACAGCCGGTGAGAGGACAGAGAACTCGTGCGCATTTCAGAGCGAAGGGACGAGTCGTTGGAGTAATGAGAAAGGCTGTAGCTGCAGCGATGGGAAAGACTGGAGAAGCACCGAAAGGTGGAGCAGGAGCACCGCCAGCTGGAGGAGCAACGCCAGCGAAAGTTGAGAAGAAAGAAGAGAAAAAGTGATTGAATGAAACGACAGAGAAAAAAATACGAGAGACCGGCGAGACCGTTCGACAAACAGAGAATCGAAGCTGAAAGAAATCTGATGAAAACTTACGGACTCAGAAAAAAAGTTGAGATTTGGAAAACTGAAGGATTGATCAGAAAATACCGAAGGCTCGCAAGAGAACTCGCTGCGAAAAGCGACGAGCAGAAAGAAAAAACACTTATTGAAAAACTCGTGAAGCTTGGAGTGCTGAATGAAAACGCAAAACTCGACGATGTTCTCGGATTGACGATTGAAACTTTTTTGAACAGAAGATTGCAGACAGTCGTGCAACAGAAAGGATTTGCGACAACAGCGAAACAGGCGAGACAGATGATCGTCCATGGACATGTGAAAATCGCTGGAAGAAAAATTACTTATCCGAGCTATCTTGTGTCGAGGCTAGAAGAAAGTTCGATTAATGCGATTCAACCGACAACGAAAGTGGTAAAGAATGGCTGAGAAAGAAAAAGAAGAGAAATGGGGAATCGCGAACATCTACTCGTCTGCGAACAACACGATTATCCACATTACTGACATGACTGGCGCAGAAACTATCGCTCGTTATTCTGGAGGAATGATGACTGACAAAGACAGAGAAGGAGGATCTCCATTTCCTGCGATGCTCGCTGCGAGAAAAGCTGCTGAAGCTGCAGTGGCGAAAGGAATAACTGGAATACACATCCATGTTCGCGCGCCTGGAGGAACGAAATCAAAATCTCCCGGAGCCGGGGCGCAACCAGCAATTCGTGCACTCGCTCGCGCTGGATTGAGAATTGGAATCATCGAAGACGTAACGCCGATTATCCACGGAAAAATGCGACAGAAGGGTGGAAGAAGGGGAAGGAGAGTTTAAAGTTTTAATACTCGAAAATTGAAAAGTGGTTTCATGAAAGTTTCTGTTCTCGAAAAAAATAAAATGGAAATGAAATTTGTTGTCGAAGGAATCAAGCCTTCGTTTGCTTCTGCATTGAGAAGAACGATGATGAGCGAAGTTCCGACGATGGCAATCGAGACTGTAGATTTCAAGGACAACGATTCTGCACTAAACGATGAAATTGTTGCGAACCGACTCGGATTGGTTCCTCTGACTTTCGATCAAGATGCATATGAACTTCCAAACTGTGGAAAGTTGACAAGCAAAAATTCTGTGAAGCTTGTTTTGAAAAAGAAAGGACCGGGAATGGTTTATTCCGGCGACATGAAATCGGATGACAAAGATGTGAAACCGGTTTACGACAAGATTCCGATTGTTGAACTTTTTGAAAATCAGCAACTCCAGTTCGAAGCGACTGCGATTCTTGGCGTCGGCAGAGAACACGTGAAGTGGCAGGGAGCTGTTGTTGGTTATTCTGTCGACGAAAAAGATCCGCAGAAATTTACTTTCAACGTTGAGTCTGTGAGTGGACTTCCTGTGGATGCTGTTGTGCAGACTGCCGGAAAAATTCTTGAAGAAAAATTCTCCGAATTCTCGAAACTTGTGAAAAAGTTAAAGTAGAAAGCACAATTCATTTTTGCAGGAGTCGCCTAGTCTGGCAATGGCGCAGGACTTAAGTTATCAATGACTTAAGTTTTGAACAAAAAGATGATATGAGAAATCCTGTGGGTTAGTCCCTTCGTGGGTTCGAATCCCACCTCCTGCATAAATTTTTAAAAAACGAAATAGTTTTGTGGCTGTTTCCGGAATCTGCGAGTCCTGTCACAGGCCTGCGCTAGGTCTTTTCAAATGTAGAGTGTGCTCGACAAAAGTTTGTCCAGAGTGCGTTGTTCCTAACAGTAACTTCTGTAGAATTTGCAATGGAAAAATTCGGGCTTAGAACTTCATCAAACTTTCGACGAGTTTCTTCGTAGCTTCTTGCGTCTCTTCGTCAGTCGGCTTGATCATGTCGGAAACAATTCTCTCAACAGCTTTTTTCTTCTCAGCTTCACCGACAGATACGACTGCTCTCCATGGTTCTTGCAATTTACCGAGCATGTCTTTGGTTTCATTCAATTCTCTGCGCATCTCAATCATTGCAGCCCAAAGTTTTGCAGCATTGTGGTCTTCGGCATGATCGTAAGCACACTTGTATTTTTTTATGCTGACTTCAATCTCTTCAAGAATTTTTTTCGAATCGTCAGTCAAATCGTCTTTCCAGCTTTTACTCTTCTCGTCATCAAAAAACATTTTTACCTATTCCACATTAGAATGTAAAACTTAAATGCTTGAAGCTTCTTCAGGAAAGAAATTTAAATCTTTATTCACAAAAACGCAGAATAATCTTTGTGATTGAATGAAAGAAGGTTCGTTTGTCGCAATAAACTATATCGGTAGAGTGAAAGAGACTGGAGAAATTTTCGATTTAACTTACGAAGACGTCGCAAAGAAAGAAAAAGTTTTTCGTGAGAACGTGAAGTATGGTCCTGTGAAAGTTGTCGTTGGCGGCGGATTTATTATTCGTGGACTTGAAGACGCGTTGAAAGAAATGAAAGTTGGAGAGAAAAAAACTTTCGATATTGAACCATCAAAAGCTTTTGGACAGAGAAGTACAGAACTCATCAAGAAAATTCCACTTATTTTTTTCAAGCAGCAAAAAATTGATCCGAATCCTGGTAGCTATGTGACAATAAACAAAATCACTGGAAAAATTGCGAGCGCTGATGGCGGCAGAGTCAACGTAGATTTCAATCATCCTCTTGCTGGAAAAACTCTGCAGTACGATTTGGAAATAAAAGAAGAACTGACAAAAACTAACGACAAAATACTCGCGCTTGTTACTTTTCTGTCCGGATTTGAAGAAGACAAATTTGAGATTGTTGTTGACAATAATGCAGCGGAGATAAAGACTAAAGGTGTGGAACTGAACAAAGCTATAAAAGAAAAAACGTCAGAATCGATTTTGAAGTGGATTCAGGAGATAAGGACTGTAAAGTTTTCTGATGTCTACAACAAATAAAAACATATATTCTTGCTTTCTGAAAATTATTGACAGAGGATTCTTAATGGGCGTTAAACAATTGACTGACGACAGGCGTGTGGTAGAACGTGTTTCGACACCAGATGACGAAGAACTTCGATCGATTCTGGAAAAGAAAAAGACAAGGATAAAAGTTGTCGGTTGTGGTGGAGCTGGAAACAATACTCTTACACGTTTGAATGCTGTGGGAATCGTTGGAGCTGAGACTGTCGCGATAAACACTGATGCGCAGGACTTGCTTTACACTGATGCAGACAAAAAAGTTTTGATTGGAAAAGAACTCACACAGGGACTTGGAGCTGGTGCTGATCCTCGAGTTGGTGCGGAAGCCGCAAAAGAAAACAGAGAGGACATCAAACATGCATTGCAGGGAGCAGATTTGGTATTTTTGACTTGTGGACTCGGTGGTGGAACTGGGACTGGAAGCATACCAATCGTCGCAGAAGTCGCTAAAAAAATCGGAGCACTTACTGTAGCTGTTGTTACTCTTCCTTTTGGGATGGAAGGAAAAGTTAGAATGGACAATGCAAGGACTGGATTAGAAGCACTTGAAAGTGTCGTCGACACAATGATTGTTATTCCCAACGATAAACTTTTAGAAATCGTTCCAGATGTCTCATTGCAGACTGCATTCAAAGTCGTTGACGAAATTCTTGTAAATGCAGTGAAAGGAATTACAGAACTTGTGACAAAACCCGGACTTGTGAATCTTGATTTTGCAGACGTGCGTGCAGTAATGAATTCAGGAGGACTTGCAATGATTGGAATGGGAGAGAGCGACACAGAGAATCGTGCATTTGAAGCTGTTGAAAAAGCGCTGAACAATCCATTGATTTCTGTCAACATCGAAAATGCGAATGGTGCACTGATCAATGTTGTTGGCGGTCCAGACATAACAATTAGAGAATCGCAACAAATAGTAGAAGCTGTGTCAAACAAAATTTCATCTGACGCAAAAATAATTTGGGGAGCGCAAGTTGACAAAAGTTTAGGCGACACAATTCGTGCAATGTTGGTTATAACTGGAGTTCGTTCTCCGCAAATTTTCGGACAAGAGAAGCCGTACACAAAAGAATATAAGAAAGATATTGAAAAGATTCTTGGGGTAGAATTCATAGATTAGGTGTCGAACTTGCAATTCAACTTGAAAGAAAAATTTGACAATTATATACGTGTATTGAAGATAAGCAGAAAGCCGGACATGGATGAATTCAAACAGACTACAAAAGTTGCTCTCATTGGAATAGCTCTTGTCGGATTGATTGGTTTTATATTTTTCGCACTCTCTGTCTTGTTTATACCGAGCTGATCACATGCTTTACACAATAAAGACTGTTGTTGGTAGAGAAAATATTGTAGCCGACACTATAGCAAGCAAAACAAAAACAAACAAGCTTAACATACAGGCACTGTTGCATCCAGAAGAAATCAAAGGATACATTTTTATCGAAGGTGACATTGCTGATATTGAGAAAGCTGTACAAATGGTTCCACACATTCGTGGGTTGATAAAAAATCCAGTAGCAATTTCTCAAGTACAAAGATTTTTGCAGCCGAAGAAAGTTGAGATCGAACTTAACATCGGAGACATAGTCGAAGTCATCGGCGGACCATTCAAAGGAGAAAAGGGAAAAGTTACACATTTTGATAAAGTGAAACGTGAATGTACCATCGAACTCATAGAAGCTGCGATACCAATTCCTGTTACAGTTTCTGTAGAATTCGTTAAAGTGACTGAGAAAGCGCAAAAATAAACTATTTTAATTACATGTTCTAAGTGTTTTCCATGGGAAGAAAAGAAACGCTCGATTTGTTGATTGAAGGTGGAAAAGCTGCGCCTAGTCCAACCACTGCGCCAAAACTTTCATCAATGAAAGTGAACATGGGAGAAATTTTCAAACAGATCAACGATAAGACAAAATCTTATGCAGGCATGCAAGTTCCAGTAAAACTTTCCATAGACGCCGACACAAAAGAATTCGAAATAAAAGTTGGAACTCCTCCTGTTTCCGCATTGATCAAAAAAGAAATTGGAATCGAACTTGCAAAAATTTCTGAAGAAGAAAAAACAAAAGGAAAAACTTCTGTAGGAAATATAACGATGCAACAAATTGTGAAGATTGCGAAAATGAAAATGGAAAATCTTCTTGCAAGAGATTTGAAAGCTGCAGTAAAAGTTGTTGTTGGAACTTGTGCAAGTATGCCGATAACTGTTGAGGGAAAGAAAGCGAAAGAAGTTGTGAAAGAAATTGATGAAGGCAAATGGGATTCTATTATCCAATAGATTTTAAAAAATTACATTCTCTTCTAAAATTTTTGCTTCTCCACCAACGTTCCTGACCCACAAAGCTATCTTCATCAGTTCTTTAAGATTTTCAGATTTCCATACAGAATTCTGAATTTTTTCTGCACCAATCGATTTCAGTGTTCTGTTAATTTTAACGTTGAGCGTGGTTTCTTCTCTCGGTAAATCGAAAATCAGTATTCCCATAATCAATTAATTAGAATTTATATCAGAAATTAATTTTCTTTTCGGTTCTAGTGGTTTCAAACTTTTTTTATTCACAAGGTTTTTTATTGCGCCGTAAAATCCAGTTGGGTAATAAATGTCTATGGCTCTTAGGCACCAACGACCCAGATCTGTAAGCATGAAAAACTTTTCACGCGTTAGTCTCATTGTTGCCACGATTCCAAGTCGTTCCAAATCTGAAAGATGGTATTTTACTTTTGCAACATGTTCGTCAGTGTCTTTGGAAATTACAGACAAATATTTTTTTCCTTTCGCCAGTGTTCGAATTATTTTTCTTTTCAATTCACTTTTCAATGCATTGTTAATCTCTAACGGAGCTTCTTTGATGTCTGAATAATTTTTTCCGAAAGGTGCTTCAACCATGGAAAATAATTGAATCAATAATTGAATCAATGTTACATAAATTCTTTTCTATTATTGTGGGATTTTTGATAAATTATTTTTATAAAAATTTACTAAAATTTACAAAAACTCATAAAATTACAGTAAGTTTCAAAAAAACAAATGAAAGTTTACAAAGTTGTATAAATAGTGGTCTTTAAAATCGCTTCTTGAACATAATTAGTGTCGGTGAATCCCGATGGACGAAAAAACAGATGAGAAGAGGAATAAAGCAAAGTGACCTGAAGAGGAAGAAGGGGACATTTAGTCCAATCGGAGCACCTTAATTACGGAGGTGCCCGGAACCAGCCCACTGGCGCTTGCCAGATTTTTATTTCAAGGCCGGCGCCTCCCCTCACCTCATTTAATTTGTTAATTGACTGTTGGTATACCATGAAAAAACATAGAAAAGAAAAATCAAGGGCAAGTAAACAGCTTGCACAAGCCGAACGTAACATTCTAGGCACATTGAGCCTTGGAAAAGCTTCGGCGAGAAAGATTGCGAAAGATCCTAACTGTACTGTTGAAGAGATTCAAGAAATTCTTGATACACTTGAGGGGAAAATTTCGTAGAGCGAAAAAATATCTTAGGAGAGTACGAACTCACAGCAGATGGATATAGACAACTTGGTCATCCACAATTAAAAATCGATACGAACATTGGATCAAGCACAATAAATCCAGATGCAGAGACAGGATTGTGTGTCTCGGCAAAGAATTCTGGAAACGTGCCGGTGCATAATACACGTTTGCGCTTGACAGCTCCAAAGTTTGTAAGGATTTCTCGACATGGTTCTCGATACGAAAATGGTGGAGACACAGCCGTAACCGAATTCGAACTCAATCCACTGTATCCGGAAGAAACGCAATCAGTTTACTTCAAGCTCAGAGGCTCTCTTGTTACTGGAATTGAGTCGTCGAAGTACAACATCGATGTGCAAGCCGTTAATGGCGAAGAAAAGTTCGACCGCAAGCAAATCAGTCTGCTTGTCCAGCGATAATTGATTTAGAAAATAAAATTCGAAGAGAGAATTTGCGTCAGATGTGGTTCTCGAGATAATTTTATAAACTTGAATAAAGTACTAATTATACCCGCTTACTGCTTCGGCAGGAGGGTTGCAAATGGCAAATGAAAAAATTATAAAAGTAATCAAGACTTTGCGTGAATCTTCTAAGAAGAGAAATTTTCCACAGACTTTTGATTTAATAATTAATCTGAAAGAGATTGATTTGAAGAAACCAGAAAGTAAAATCAACGAAGAGTTTTCGCTCCCTAATGGAAAGGGATCTGTATCAAACGTCACAATTTTTTCAGATACACATAACATTGAAGGAGTTACAG
>DAIDAX010000012.1 GCA_027310405.1 bacterium
AAGCTCCGAGGATAATTAGCTTTTTTGCTTTTGTGATTTTCAAAAGTTTATTGACTGTGTTGGCAAATTTCATCGACTGTGGCTGAATCATTATTCCATGTTCATAGAGTTCGTGTTCCAACCCTATCTGAACATTGGCAATTATAAGAGATTTTATTTCACTAATGTAAACTGCTGGATAATTTGTAACAAATTTTATCGACATAATTAATTCTACGCTATCATGTTTACTTGAGTTATACTGTCGTTTGACTTGTCTCTGTAAAATCTGTAAGCCACACCGGTTATTGCGTTCTCCAATCTTTCGTCATGTGTGATAAGAAAAACTTGATCGATAAAACTTCCAATTCTCTCAGATAAAGTTGTTGCGAGATCTTCAACTGCCTTAGCATCGAGATTAGCGGTTGGCTCGTCCAAAACTAACCAACGTAGCTGTGGAGCCAGAACAAGAGCGAAAGCAATTCTTAACGTGAGTGCAGCTATACTTCTTTCACCACCAGAAGCAAATCCTTCGACATTAACCCAGCGACCACTTCGTTCTTGTAATTGTAAAACGTAATCTCCCTCATCAATTGCCAATTTCACTCCAACAAAATCTTGATACGGATAAAGATTTGTCCACAAATCGTTCATCGCATAGTTCACACTGACAACGAATTCTTTGCGCAACTGTGATTGAGTTTCTTCCAAAGCTTTTTCAAATTTTTTCAATTCTTGTAAAATTTTTTCTAGTCTTTCAATTTCGGATTTACTTTTTTCTGCACTTTGTAAAATATTTTCATAATCATTCAATCTACTTTTGCGTTCAAGAATCAATTGATCAGTAGCTACAAGTTTCGTTTCCAACTCTTTTTCTTTTGCGAGTAGTCGGCGTAATTCGAGTTCAATTGTACCTAATTCTTTTCCAGAAAATAAATTTTCTTTTTCTTTTAAGTGAGCGAAAAGTTCTTCACGTTTACGCAAGAAAGATGTCAGACGATTTTTTTTGTCCTCATAATTACTAATCTGCAAGAAAGCTTGTTCGAGTTGAATTTTTCGAGTGCTAATATTCTTGAAATTCTCTTCGGTATTAGATACTTCTTTACGAAGTTGTTTTAATTCGCTCTCCAATTTAACGGCAGATTCGCTAAGAACTGTATAAATATTCTTTGTGTTTTCCAATTCTGTTTTTATTTTATCAGTATTCTTCACTAATTCCAACATTTCTTTTAATTTTTCAATTGCTGCCTCAAGATTTTTCATTTCTTCTTCAGTCTCAGCTTTTTTCTTAATGTCTTTTACGATTTTTTCTTTCAACGATTCTATCTGAAATGCTTTCTGCTTTATCAAAATTATTTTTTTCTCGTCAGTAAGTTTTGCATTACATAATGGACACTTACCTTCTACCGATGAAAGCTGTTCGATAATTTCTTGAAGATCTTGAATCTTTATTTTTAGTGCTTCTATCTCGCCAACAAATTTCTCTATCTGTAATTTCTTTTCATCCATCTCTTTGTCCAAATCTTTCGATAACAATCTTTTGTTCCTATCGATTTCTTTTTGCATTGCTAATCGCAATTCGAGTTCCTTTTCAAGCGTTTCAAGTTTTTGCTTTCGTGTAAATTCTGCTTCGGCTTTGGACTTAGTGGCTTGCTCATATATTCGTTCGTACTCAAGACGTTTCTGATTCAAATCGCTTTCAAAATTTCTTGATAGTTTTGATATCTCGCGAAGACTTTTTTCTATTTCTTCTTTATCAAGATTTTTCATACTTTTTTCAAGTCTGTTAAGCTCGATAATGATTTCTTCAATAGCTCCAGTTATGCTTTTCTCTTCTCTAGTTAGGTTTTCAATTTCCTCTTTCATTCTCGATAACTTTGTGTATTCTGTCTCCAATTGTTGTCGTTGTACACTGGTTGAAGATTTTTCTTTTTCAAAATTAGTCTTATCCTTTTCGAGATTTTCCAAAGAATTATTCAATTGTGCTATGGTATTTTTCACTTCATTCAAGTCTGTATTTTCTGTAGCAACCTGTCTCGATTCTTTTCTTTCTACAATCTTATTTAATAATGAAATTGTACTGGTTCTGGCCTTTTCAAATTTGTCAATCATCAAAAGTTCATCTATCCTTTTCATTCTTTGTCCTCGTGCAATTGTTAGAAAATAGTCTAGAGCATTTTGTTCAGAATAAATTGCTTTGCTAAATAAATCGTAGTTAACTTTCAAAATTTTTTCAACAACTTCGGTTACTCTTGCAGCACTTGGTGATTCAATTATCTTTCCATTCTCTTGTAGTTCGCTGTGTGTTGTACCTTTTCCTTTCTCGATTATTCGTTTGACAACATAACTTTTACCATCTTCATCGAAAGTAACTTCTATCTCGGCTCTGTTTTTTTCTATAGGTTTTTTCATTATCAAGTCGTCAAGTTTCAATTTTTTAGATTGAAGATTTGGAAAAGTACCAAACAGTGCGAAACAGATTCCATCAAGCACAGAACTTTTTCCACTACCAAGTATTCCAACCAAACCGTTAGTACCCTGTGAAAAAGTCAATTCTGTATCTTCGTGCGAACGCCAGTTTCGAAGTATTGTTTTTGTTATCATTCAACTCACCAATTGTTGTAAAGTTTTTTGATCGCCGGTAAGAATTGCAAATGTTTTATCAACTGCACCTTGACTTAATAAAGAAAACAAAGCTTCTTCGTCAAGAAGTTTTTCAGATTTTAGTTCTTCTAGATTTTTCTGTAAAATATTAATTCCAATTTCTTCGATTGAAAGTTTTTGTTCTCTCAAGTTTTTCATGAATTCTAGTTTTTCTGTCATTTCTGCGGATTCCAAGTTTTTAACAAAAATTATTATTGCCTTATTTTCATATTTCTTCTCAATATATCTCAGATCCTGATCGATAATTTCAGTTTCTTTGCCGGAGACTCTGATTTTTATGACGGGTGGTTTCTGCAAATTCATATCTTGGACTATGTTACCAATTTTCTGTTCTATGACATCACGAATTTTCGTATCTGATTTAAAATCAATCTGTTCATAAAAAAATTTTCTGTTGTTCTGTAATTGTACAAAATCTGTTTTTCTTTCATTACAATCGATAAAGAAAATTCCTTTTGGAATTTCTGCTTCGTTCTTTTCGAATTGTGTTATAACTGTGCTGCCGATAATTATTAACGGCGTACCGTTAGCTGAGTCTGTGAAGTGTGTGTGTAAATGCCCATCCAGAATCAAATCGAATCCAGTCGGTAAACTTTCTCTTGTCAGACTTGGTGGTTCGAGTGGAGAATAGACATATGGATCAATGCTCTGATGTAAAATTAAAATGTTGTAAGCTCCCTGAACTGGTTGCGGATTCCATTCATTCAACTCAGATTTAGCAAATCTTTCTGGAACAGATGACATTGCATGAATTGCAACTTTCGTCCCATCTTTTCCAAAAACCATAGTCTGTTTGTGTAAATGAATAAGCAAGCCAGCTCCGTCAAAAGCTTCAACTGCATTTATTTCATTTCTAGATCTTCTGTCGTGATTTCCGTGTAGCGCTAAAACTGGAACAGCATTAAGAGTTCTGTTGTGAATGGGTTTCAATTCTTTTGTTGAGCTCAATAATTTTATTCCAGAACTTTTTGTGAGTGGTTTTGTAAAAATTTGAATTGCTCTTGCCCACACAGATGTTCTCGGAGAACGTGAATCGAAGATATCCCCACCGACTAAAATTAGATCTGCATTCAATGCTTTCTGCATTGCTTCATCTGCATTTGCAAAACTATCTTCTTCGAGTTCTGAATTGTAAGCTACACCCAAATGTAAATCTGAGAGGACGGCAATTTTCATACACTTTATCTATGTCATGAAATTTATTTAAGTTGCTCAAGATTGTTTAATTTATCTTTATCGATTTCAAATTTAAAGGTAGAAGTGTATGGCCGAGGAAGAAGGCATAACAGTAAGGAAAAGTGAGAATTTTTCGGATTGGTATACGCAGGTTGTCTTGAAAGCAGAACTCGCTGATTACGGTTTAGTTCAAGGAACAATTGCAATTCGCCCAAACGCGTTGAAAATTTGGGAAAACATTCAGAAAATTTTTGACGAAAGAATCAAAGAACTTGGACACGAGAACGCCTACTTCCCATTGCTCATTCCAGAATCTCTGTTGAGAAAAGAAGCCGAACATTTCAAGGGATTCGTGCCTGAAGTTTTTTGGGTGTTCTATTCTGGCGATACGAAACTTGGAGAAAGATTGGCGATAAGACCTACGTCAGAAACAATAATCAATAATTTTTTCTCGAAGTGGATTAGAAGTTGGAGAGATCTGCCAATAAAATTGAATCAATGGTGCAACATTCTTAGAGCTGAAATAAAATCAACAAAACCTTTTGTGCGTACGAGTGAATTTTTGTGGCAAGAAGGACACACAGCTCATGCAACTCACGAAGAAGCAGAGAAAGAAATGTTACAGATACTTGAGGAATATAGAAAACTTATAGAAGATTATCTTGCAATTCCTGTGCTTGTGGGAAAAAAAACTGAAAGTGAAAAATTTGCTGGTGCTGAAACTACAACAACGGTAGAGGCCCTGATGCCGGATGGGAAAGCGTTACAGATGGGAACATCACATAATCTTGGACAAAACTTTGCAAAACCATTTGGAATAAAATATCTCGACAAAAATGGAAAAGAAAATCTTGTCTACACAACATCTTGGGGAATTTCCACACGTCTGATTGGCGGATTGATAATGACTCATGGTGATGATAAAGGTTTAGTGCTTCCTCCAAAAATTGCTCCGGTACAAATTGTGATTATACCAATATTTTACAACATAAAACAAAAACAAAAAATTTTTAAAGAATGTGAAAAAATTGTCGAGAGTTTGCAAACAGTTGGTCTTAGTGTGAAGATAGATTCTCGTGAAGAGTACAGTCCTGGCTGGAAATTCAATCACTGGGAAATGAAGGGAGTTCCAATAAGAATCGAAATTGGTCCAAAAGATTTACAAAAGAAACAAGTTGTCGTTGTTAGAAGAGACATCGGTGTTAAAAATGTTGTAAAAAGGAACACACTGCAGAAAAAAATTCCAATACTACTCGACAATATTCAGAAAAATTTATTCAGTCAAGCAAAAAGATTCTTGCAAGATAACACAACAACTGTGAAAAATTATGAAGAACTTAAAAAAGTCTTAGAATCAAAAGGCGGATTCATTCGTGCTCCATGGTGTGGAAGTTCTCACTGTGAAGAGCAAATAAAAATTGACACTGGCGCAACGATAAGAGTTCTGTCACTCAAAGTTGAAAAAACTTCTGGAAAGTGTGTGTACTGCGGAAAGGCTGGAAAGGAAATTGCATACTTTGCGAAGGCTTATTGAATGAAAATATTTAAAGACCTATTTTCAATTAATTTTAGCTTATTTTCGGTGAGTACTTGGTTGAGATAGAAAAGTTAGACAAGATAGAAGTCAAGAAAACTGGAACAACTACAGTCGGAATAGTCTGTAAAGATGCAGCGATAGTTGCGACTGAAAAAAAATCTACGATGGGCTATCTTGTCGGCAGCAAAGAGACTGAGAAGATAATTAAACTCGACGAACACATTGCAATGACAACTGCAGGTGTTAGTGGAGATGCACAGGCTCTTGGACGTTATTTGCGTGCAGAGTTTAAACTTTTTGAATTGCAAAACAACAGAAAAATTCCAGTCAATTCTGCTGCAAGTCTTCTTTCAAATGTTTTGCAAAGCAATAAGTTCTATCCTTATTACGTGCAGTTGCTGATTGCCGGCTTCGATGAAAAAGGTCCTGGATTATTTTCGTTGGATGCAATAGGTGGACTTGAAGAAGAAAAGAAATTCTTTTCGACTGGATCTGGTTCACCAATGGCTCTCGGAGTTTTGGAGGATAGCTACAAAGAAGGAATGTCTGCGGATGAAGGGGTGAAGCTTGTAATACGCGCGATAAAATCTGCAGTGGAAAGAGACATCGCATCTGGCGGAGTAGGAATCGACGTGGCAGTGATAACCAAGACGGGAATCAAGATAACTCATTATCCTTTTGCAAAACTGAAACAATAAACTGAAAAATTATTCTGAGTGAGGATTATGGAGATTCTAGACAAAGTAAAGTCGTTGTTGCCAGCAGAAGCTATAAGCAGAGTGGAGCTGGAAGGAAGCGAACTTATAGTCTACACAAAAGACAAAAATTTCTTTCTCACTTTTGAGCAAAATATTCGCGATGTAGTTTCGCAAATAAGAAAAAGAATTGAAGTTAGGCCAGAAAAAAATCTTTCACTCGATCAAAATTTTGTCAAACAGAAAATTCAAGAAATTGTTCCAGTAGAGGCAAAGATAAAAGAAATTTATTTCGAACCTGAGAGAAGCTTGGTAATTATTGCTGCAGAAAAACCAGGACTCGTTATCGGTAGAGGTGGAGAAACTTTCAGACAAATCCGCAGCGAAACTTTTTGGGTTCCAAGAATAGAACGCGTTCCAGCAATAAAATCAGATGTCGTGGAAGGAATCAGAAAAGTTTTACACACCGAAGTTAAATTCAGAAAAGAATTTTTGAACGAAGTTGGAGAAAAAATTTTTGGAGAGAGAAAAACAAATCGAGACTGGATAAGAATTATCGGACTTGGTGGATGGAGAGAAGTTGGGAGAAGTTGTTGCTTGATTGAAACTCCAAAATCGAAAGTCATGATTGATTGTGGATTGAAACCTGGTGCACAAAATTCAGAACAGTTTCCTGTATTCGCTGCAAAAGAATTCGATTACAATGAACTTGATGCAATAATTATTTCACACGCGCACAACGATCATGTTGGATTTCTTCCAGCACTTTACGAACGTGGATTCAGCGGACCAACTTACATGACAACGCCAAGTCTGGATCTCGCAACACTTCTATGGCTGGATAACATCAGTATAATGCAAAAAGGAATGGACACTCCACTCTATACTGCAATGGGTGTGAAAGAAGCAGTGAAGCACATAATAACTTTGGATTACGGAGAAGTTTCTGACGTTGCACCTGATGTTCGTCTGACTTTCCAACCGTCAGGACACATACTCGGTTCAGCATTTCCGCATTTGCACATCGGAGAAGGAATGCACAATATAGTTTATGCGCTCGATCAAAAATTTGGAAAGACTGCATTGCTTGATCCAGCGTTCACAGATTTCCAGCGCGTGGAAACTTTGATCATCGAATCAACCTATGGAGGAAATGAAAATATTTTCCCGCCGAGAACGGAAGTCGAAAGAGATTTTTTGGAAATTGTAAACAAAACTATGGAGAGAAAAGGAATTGTTTTGATTCCTTCTTTCGCTGTCGAACGTGCACAAGAAGTTATGGCAATTCTTTCTGAAAATGGATTTCAATATCCAGTTTATTTAGATGGAATGATTTGGGATGCAAATGGGATTTTCACTGCTTATCCAGAATATCTTGGAAGGAACATGCAGAAAAGAATTTTCCAAGGAGAGAGTCCTTTCACAACACAAATTTTCAAAAGAATCGGTTCTCAAGCAGACAGAGAAAAAGCGTGGGAAGACAAACCGTGTGTAATTATTTCGACGAGTGGGATGTTGATTGGCGGTCCTGTTCTTGAACATTTGAAACAACTTGCAGAAAATCCAAACAACACTTTGATCTTTGTCGGTTATCAAACAGAAGGTTCGATGGGAAGAAGAATTCAAAAAGGTTGGAGAGAACTCCCATTTAAAAATGAAGAGGGGAAAACTTACACAATTGACATGAAAATGGAAGTTGTTACAATCGATGGACTTTCTGGACATAGCGATAGAAGTCAGTTATTGTCGTACGTAAGTAGACTTGCGTCAAGACCGGATAGAGTTATTTGTGTGCATGGCGAACCACAAAGAGCGAGCGAACTTGCAAGAAGTATTTATAAAATTTTCAGAATCGAAACCGATGCGCCAAGAAATCTGGAAGCAATACGTCTGAAATGACTAGAATGGATAACCTGCACCAACATCAACTCGATAAAGTTCAAACATGTCATAATTTGTTGCGCCAATGTAACTTGTAATCAAACCCTTCTGTAAAGTACCAAATGGAACTTGTATGCGATTTGTGTTTGCACTCGCAAAAATAAGTGAAGCCAGCAAAAGTTTTTCATCGTCACCAACTTCTTGATTTGTAAAATCTGCGAGCCACGCTATTTTGACAGTTGTACCATTAACAACTACTGCGGGTATAGGATCTCCACTGTGTCCAGGATAGTTGCCACCGCTGACAAAAACTCTATTGTTTTCTTCGTTCACTGGAGAAACACGTGTGCTTGCATTTAGGAAATTGGAAAAGGTGTAGTTAGGTCGGAATGCAATATAAATGTAATTTTGTCCAACATAACTCAAGAAAAAGTTGAATGTGCCCAAAGTGAAATTTTGTCTTGCAACAAGAATTTTATCGGCCCTGTTATTTTGGTTCGTATCGAAGTACACCGAACTTCCACAAATCCAAAAGTTGTATGAATTTGAAGCTTGGATAGTAAAGTTGCCATTGTATATTTGAGTTTGGTTGCAGGGTGGAATGTTTCCTTCAGTCGGGAAAGAAGATACAAGATTCTGTGCAACTATTGGTTGGGGTAAATGATAAAACAGTTGATATTGTTCAAAGTACGGAGTAGATGCATTCGTGATTGGATTAATTGTATCAGTCTGAGATGAGCCGACACCACAACTCGAAGAACCTTCGGTGCAGCCGACTAGCCCGAAAATTTGAGTGTAAGCAGGAGTTATGTCGTTTTGTTGCAAGTTAACCATCTGCACAATTCCGTTTCCATTAGCCAGGTAGTTTAACAGATTAGACTTGTATGGTTCTATATTTTTAAATCCAAAGATGAAGAGCACATCAGATGAAGGTATGTTATCCAAAGTTGCTGGTATAAAATCTAAACTTATCTGTCTCTGGTTCAGTTCGAATGTACCAATCCATTGATTGAGTTCTGAAATTTGACTCGACGTGCAGTTGCATGCTACTGTAATCTTCGGACCGAATGTTCCTTGAGCACTTGCCCAAAAAATAATTCCGCTGTTGCTGACAACTTGGGAGACAAAATTTTGAAAAGCTCCGCTATTAAATGCAATCGAATTCAAGTTACCGATTCTGTCCGCAGTAAGAATAATATCTCTCTCTGTCAACAACAAATTTGCATCGCTCCATCTATCTTTGTAACTAAGGGATGGCAGGAGAGTGGCAATTGCGACTATCAAAATCGCAACTACCGTTATTAGTTCAATGATAACCACTTGTGCTTTCATTACCACACCTGCAAAATGAGTTCACCGTAGTCCCCACCAATAGCGATTATTCTTGTCATGTTCACCAAATTTAATGGATATGGAGCTGATGTTGGTGTACAACTTGCAATAACAGAACCTGTAACTTTGTCTATAACGCTGATCGATATCGAATTGTTAGTTGCCAATAAGTTTTGTAAAGTTGTGTAGCCACCAGCCGAATTGCAAATTGTATTGAGAGCTTGAATTTTTGCCAACGACAAAAGATTTGTTTTATTTTGAGTGCCATTCATGAGTCCGATTCTCTGTATTTGAGAAACTTGTAGAGTTTCCCAGTTGCTTGGTTGACCAGAATCAGTTACAAGCATTTCACTAATTTGATACGCTTCTGAGTGGAGAAGTTGCGACTTGATCGCATTCAAATGCTGCGGTAGAAGAGTGTAAATTTGGAAAAAAATGTATGCTGCAAAAAGAACGAAAATCGTGAGAGAAACGTAGAAGTCTACAAACGTTTGTCCTTTCATTTAGACTCCCAGCAACCCAAGACGTAATAAAATTGTAAACGCGCCGAAAGTTATTCCCAAAAGAATGAGGCTATGCCTTATCCCTGCTTTAATGGAATTCTCGCTTATCTGACCAGCAACTAATCCTGAGAATCCTGACTGAATCATTGCCATGAGGAAGAAGAGGGACACATAATACGCTGCAATCGATGTTGGACTGAGAGAAAATACATACTGCGCAACGAAACCGAAACTACCGCAGATCAATGACGTGAAACCCACGGAATTTGCACAAGGATTAGATATGCCGAGAGCTGAACCAACACTTCCTCCCGAAACTGGTGTAGAAAAAATTGGTATCAAAAGTTTGTTTATCGCAACGACTATCACTATAAAAATCAGAGACACTGCATACATTAGAAGTACGTATTCGTTCAGCATACTTTTTCTTTCGTTCTCAGCATCACCCAATAGTGTAGCATTATCCGCAACAGATTCTAGCATCGACACAACGTCCCCGCCGGATTTGTAAGACTCGTTTATGATCCTTACTGACGAATAAAGTCGTTTACTCGGTTTCATCCTGTCGGCAAACTTTGTCATCGCCTTGTCAAGCGGCATTCCCCAACTTAGCTGGTGTGAAATTTTCTTGATTTCTTTGGAGAGAGGACCATAATCCAAATTACTTGTAGATATTATTGCTTTATGCAGTGGAACTCCGGATCTCAGCTGCTCGATCATATCGCGCAAAAATGTTGGGAACCTCGCTTCCATATTCTTTATGTCGCGATATTTTTCGTAAGTGAAAAAAAGTTGTGGCGTTGCAACTATGAAAGTTGCGAGAATTATAGAATTTCCTAGAGCTCCGACATCTCCGCTGAGAAATCCGATTACGACAAGTATGAGTGCGACGAATAAAGTAAGTATAAGAACTTTCACTTGCTGCGACAAATTCTCGAACAACTTATTCTCCTCCAGGTGTGGCTTTCTTGATTAGAAACAAAAATGCTACTGAAATTATCGGCATGAAGATAAAAACAAGGAGGAACTGAAGCATCACTATGTTACTTGTGCCCCCAACTACTCCTGCGATTATCGCTGTGAGTATTGTGAAGAAAATTGCACCGAGCACCAAAGCTGTGAGATAAATCTCAATGTAAATTGTTAGCGAATGTGAGTACTCAGCTAACTTTCTTCTGTAGTCATTCATGTATGTTTTGGATTTTTCCGACAAGAAGATAGTTACATTTGCTCCAGATCTTATTGTTGAGAGAATTCCATAAATTAGTTCTCTGAATTTTTTTGATGGAGATCTTGTAACTGCACGTTCGAGCGAAGTGTTTATGTCAATACCAAAAACTTTTACATCGTTGTTGATTGAATCTATTTGTTCTTTCACTTCTTTGTACGGTGCGAATCTTGAAAAAATTTCAAGGACCTGATAGAGAGGAAGTTGAGAACCCGCTATGGTCGAGAGATAAAGAGTTGCAAATGGTAAATTTTTTTCCAAGTCGTTTGCTCTCTGCGACATAGCATAACGAGGATAGTTAATCATCACAAAAAAAATTCCCGCTGTTGTTGCTAGCGTTACTGTTATCGCAAATAGAAATCCAAATAAGAAAGATCCGAATACGAAACCGAATAGAAATGAAAACACTGGAAGCTGTATCAAAAAAGCTAATAGCGATGTGAAAAGTATTCTGCTCAAAAATTCTTTCGGTGTGTAGTGAAAATCAGCGCGGCGTAAATCCAGCTTCAAGTCTGTAAAATATTTTTCGAAGTTCTCGCTCATCGATCCGAAAAGTCGAAAGGCGAGTTCGGAGTAAGTGACCACTATACTTCACCTTCTATCGCGCTCACAACTCTGTTTGGATAGTAGTAGTACATATCTAATACTGAATAAACGTCTTTGAAGTTTGTCACTCCTTTTTCTTGAAGCCAGTTTAAAACAAGCATTCTTCTTTCAAACTCGTCAGTCAAATCTTCTTGTGAAATTCCAGTTAAGTCAGAAATTTTTTTCAGAATTACACTTTCGTTTTCCACATCGAACGTGTCGCTCACAGGATTCCATTTGAATAATGTGTTGATTACTGGCTTGTTCGAATCCGCATCAAATCTGATAACTTCGTCGATCTCAACAACTTTTCTTACGAATTTTTCTCTGTAGCGCATTCTTGCCATAAAAACTATCGAATCTAAGCCTGCTACCAACCCTTTCGGTAAAGAGATCGGTGGAGTTGTTAATCTGTCCACAAGTCTATCTACATTCTCTGCGTGTATCGTTGCGAGTGATGGGTGTCCTGTTGCCATCTCTTGGAAAAGTATGTAAGCCTCTTGCCCTCTTACTTCACCGACGATAAGATAGTCTGGTCTCTGTCTAAAACTCTCCCTAAGCAGTTCGAACATATCGATTTGGCCGATCTTCCCCTGTTCTGCAATTGGTGTTCTTGCTACTGTTGGTACCCAGTGTGGGTGAGGCAAACGCAATTCTGCTGTGTCTTCTATGCTGATAATTTTTTTATCAGGCCTAATGAAAAGAGATAGAACATTAAGGAAAGTTGTCTTTCCAGAAGCTGTTCCACCTGAAACAAGAATGCTTCTACCATAATCGACAAGCATCCACAGATAAGCAAGACTTCTGACGTCAACTGTTCCGTAATTCAACAAATGTATCGGAGTCAGCGGATCTTCGGAGAATTTTCGAATCGTGAAATTGCTTCCTTTTCTTGCGATGTCGGTTGCGAGAGTTGCTTGCAGCCTGCTTCCATCTGGCAAGGTTCCGTCGACAAGTGGTTCTGCAATCGAAATTGATCTGCCTGCAACTTGTGAAAGTCGAGTAATGAATGAATCCAATTCTTCGGCTGTGTTAAAAACAATATTTGTTGGAACCGATCCGACATCTTGATTTCTGTGAAAAACGTAAATCGGAATTCCTATTCCATCGCAACTTATATCTTCTATCTGCTCGTCTCTCATCAGCGGTTCTATCTTTTCAAGTCCGATGAAGTCGCGCTGTATATAATATTTCAGGGCTGTGATCTCTTCTGGCGTGAGGATGGCTTTGTAATAGCGAAGAATTTCCTCAACTTGTTTGTCTAAGAAATCTCCAGCTTCTCCCAATTTTAGTTTTGAAAAATCGACATCGAGTCTGTCTTCGATAAATTCTTTAACTTTCACCATCAGTTCTTTCATGTTTTCTGAAAGCTTTGGTTCATCGAGTTCGTATATGTATTTTCCAAGTTTGTCATCCCAATGAATTCTCGCTACTGCAAGTAAAGGCTCACCTTTCGCTGGATTTCTCGGAATGAGTGAATATGTAATTGTTCTGCGTGCACCTTTCTCCTTCTCAACTTTTTCATGAACTTTTGTGAGTTTGAACGCAGGAATTTCAAATCCTTTTACGCCTTTTGCAATTTTTGCTCTTTCTTCTTCCTTTTGCTCCTGTTCAGTTTTTTGTGCTTGAGTTTGAAGTTGAATTCCAAACGGAACTTTTGTAACGACCGGCTGCACTTGAACGATTGGACTAACTTGAGGAACGAGAACCATCTGTTGCACATTTTGTTGTTGTGGAACTGGAATTTGTTGCGCTTCTTGCAATTGCATCAAGGCTTGACGCTGTTGTAGAACTTTGTATCCGACAATCATTCGTCTTAGAACTTTTTTAGGAAGATTCATTGTGCTACCCTTAGAATATTTTGGGTTTTTATAAATGATAAGATTATAGGTTTGCCGACAGTGGCTTGACCGCTAGCTCCAGAAACGGAAAAAAGTATATTGTGCATCAGACTGCTTGTTGACTGAAGGTTTGGATAAGAAATAATTTGCAGCGAACTTAGACTGAGCGCTACTTGTAGAAAAACATTTTCTGGACTTTGTGGATTAATCGTGATGTTTATCGTGTCACAAGACAGACAACTTCTTTCTTCGATGAAGTTTTCGGAAATGTAACTAGCTGTCAGAACTTCGCTGCTCTGCGAAATCGTGCTGCCAAAAATATCGAGTTGAGTTTTGTATACATCAGATAATGCAAGGAATACCGACAATCCGACTAGAAAAAAAAGTATGAACTGAACTATCTGCGACTGCGCTTTCATTTTACACTAAAAGAATTTTGACCTCTGTGATGCTTATAGTTTTTCCGCCAGATGAACTAGTTATTCTGTCGCCGAAGATTATCTGCACACTACTGCCTGTTGACGTGAGCGCAGTGGAGGGATGTTGAAGCAGATTTATTTTGTAGATGTTTCCGTTCGGATCAACGAGTTGTCTGAACCAAATTCTATACGTGATGTTGTAAACTCCTAGTCCTGTTGAATCAGTACGCACACAAACAACATCGGCTGGATCTGATCCGAGATTCCCGTTTGCTGGAGGACAGTTTGTTCCGCTCAAAGAAACCCATCCAACATTCGGTGCGATTTCAGAAGCACGACTCGCAAAAGTGAAAGCTATCGAATTGTTTTCTGCACCAAAATTTCCGCAACCAGAATAGTAACCACCTCCGGGCATTGTGTCTGCACACGGATAGAGTTGCCAGAAACCACCAACACTAGAAATGAACTGAGTTTGTCCTTGATTATTTGCTATGTTGACTATTTCTGCGGGCAGCGAATTGACATTGTTCGGATCGAAATAAGTTTTTACAGTGTCAACAGTTGCTGTGTCCTGTCGTTTTTGAATAAGAGGTAAACCATACTCGTATGCTGCTGCAACGAGAGCAATTGCAAAAACTACTATCAGAAGAATCGAAACTATCTCGACTACTCCTTTCATGAAAATCTACAATTTATATTGGTTTAGGAGGCAATAATGGTTTTCTCAAAAAAGGCGAAGGCGCTGGTCCTTGTTGTTTCATTTTCCTGCTGAGTTCTTCGATTGTTCCGGAAAGTGTTTCGTTCGTCTCTGCGATTTTTTTGTTTAGGTCGACGAGTTCGCTGAGTTTGTCGTACACCGGTTTAATGTCTGATGTCGCTTCTGGAACTTCTTGCTGTTCGCCAGATGCTTTGATAAATGAAACTAGCTCGTCGAGTTTTTTTACCAAGTCTTCAATCTTCGAAGGAAGTCTTGAAAGTTCTATGCGGAGTGCGTCGTTTGCTTTTGCAAGTTCGTCGACAAGTTGCTGATTCAATCGTATGATGTCGACAAGTTCCTTGTAGAATTCTTTCGAGTCCAGATTCGAACCGGATTTGTTTTCCAGTTCATCAAGTCTTTTCTCCAGTCTTCGCAACGGCGATACAGGAATAAGTTCGAACTCGTTTTCGTTGTGTTTTTCCTCTGCCATCTAAATCCGGATAGTATTATTTTCGATTGTTAAGCAAATAAAAGTTTGTTTTCGGGTTTAAAAGACAACGTGCATGTACTTCTACTCTGGATACAAACTAATTTTATGCCGAGAGAACGTTCTTCTGGCGCTGTTATTTTTAGAAAATTCGGACACATACTCTACCTTTTGTTGAAGTATACCTACAAAACAACTTTCTGGGATTTTCCGAAAGGAAACATCGAAGAAGGAGAAACTGAAGAAGAAACTGCAAGACGAGAGATAAAAGAAGAGACTGGATTGGAAAATATACGACTTGTTCCAGGATTCAAAGAAAAGATTTCTTACTTTTACAGGAGGGAAGGACAAACAATTTTCAAGGAAGTAGTTTATTTCTTGGCTGAGTCGCAGAAAGCAGAAGTGAAAATTTCAGAAGAGCACACCGGCTACGAGTGGGTTGATTTTGAAACTGCAAAATCACGATTGAAAGATAATTCAAGAGAAGTTTTGGAGAAAGCAAATGCATTTCTCACAGGACGCTTGTCGAACTTCTTATGAATTGAAAAATAAATTAATTTTGTGAGTTTGCTTGCAACATACATCGGTAGTCTTGGTGCGGCTTTCATACTTATCGCGTTTGTTCTGAGTTCTCTGGGGAAATGGAAGAGGGACACGTATCGCTACATGGCAGTAAACGGTTCTGGCGCAGCAATGTTGATTTACTATTCTCTTGATGCGAACGCGATTGTTTTTGCAGCGCTGAACGTCATCTGGCTTTCGGTAGAAATTTATTATCTCTTCAGAAAAGTTTTGAAAATTTAGCTACTCGCCTTCAGGCATCTCTGGCATCTGTCCACCGCCAGGCCCACCTCTAGAAAGTTTCGAAGCTGAAATCACGTCGTCGATTCTCAAAATCATCTCGGCAGCTTCAGCAGCAGACTTTATTGCCTGAGTTTTCACTTTCAACGGTTCAATCACATTGCTTTCAAAAGCGTCGATTATTTTTCCACCGTTCACTACAACACCATAATCTACTTTTCCTTGATCATGCGCAACACGAAGTTCAACAAGTATGTCTATCGGATCCATTCCTGCATTTTCAGCAAGACTTCTTGGAATAACTTCAAGAGCGTCTGCAAAAGCCTTTATCGCAAGTTGTTCTCTTCCAGAAAACCTTTCAGAAATTTTTCTCAACTGACTGGAAACTTCTGCTTCAGGAGCACCAGCGCCAGCGACAACTTTCCTACTTTCGACTGCAGAAACAACAGCACCGATTGCGTCTTCTATACTTCTGTCAACTTCATCAACTACATGTTCTGTCGAACCGCGAACGAGAATTGTAACAGATTTCGGATTCTTGCATTCGCTGACAAAAACCATTGCTTCTCCACCAATTTTCTTTTCCTCAACATTTTTTGCATAGCCCAAATCATTTGCAGATAAATCGTCGAGACTTGTAACAATTCTTGCGCCAGTTGCTTTCGCAAGAGCTTCCATGTCGGATTTTTTCACTCTGCGTGCAACGAGAATTCCTTTCTTTGCAAGAAAATGTTGTGCAACATCGTCAACTCCTTTCTGGCATATCAAAGCATTTGCTCCACTATTTCCGACTTTGTTAACCATTTGCTGCAGCATGTGCTGTTCTTGATCAATGAATGCTTGCATCTGTTCCGGAGAAGTTATTCGAATCTCTGCATCAGTCTCTGTTTCTTTCACTTCGAGAGCGGCATCAACAAGTGCTATCTTTGCTTCATGAACATGTTTTGGCATTCCTGGATGAACAACTTCTTTGTCGATAACGATTCCTTTAATCAGTTCTGTATCTTCAGTTCCTGCTCCATGTTTTTTCACGCGCTTGATATCGTCTTTGTCGATTTCAGTCTTCTCACCATCGTTGTGTGCAACTTCTTTCACGGCTTCAACAACTATGTTTGCAAGTTTTGGAGAGACAGCTTCAACTGATTTTCCAGACATCGCAGTGATTCCAACTTTTTCTAAAATGTCTGTATCATCAAGAGTTATAGGTTTTCCTATTCTGTCCAAAATTTTCAATGCCTCTTCTTTCGCGATTGTGAATCCTTTTGTGATTACAGTTGGATGAATTTCCTGATCAAGAAGTTCCTCGGCCTTTTTCAAAAGTTCCCCTGCAAGAACTACTGCTGACGTTGTTCCGTCTCCAGCTTCTTCATTCTGTGTTTTTGCGACTTCGACCATCATTTTCGCTGCAGGATGTTCAATTTCCATCTCGTCCAAAATTGTTACGCCATCTCCAGTAATGACAATGTCTCCAATCGAATCAACGAGCATCTTGTCCATTCCTTTCGGACCGAGAGTTGTTCTGACTGCGTCTGCGACTGCTTTCGCTGCTATGATGTTTTGTCTTTGTGCATCTCTTCCGGTGGAACGCAAAGTTCCCTCTGGCAGAATCAGAACCGGCTGTCCGCCAAGGTTTCCAATCATTGGTTGTGTTGCCATAAAATCTCCAAGATTTATTGTATACCTACATACACAGGTTTAAATACTTTTAGTCCTTCTGAATTGTTTATGCAACATGCAATTGCACCTGCGATTATTGCGAATGGTGTTCTTTCACAAGAGTACGAGTTAACTCAGAAAAGTGCTGATAATGAAATTTTTACTTACAAAAAGTCTCCGAATTCTGCAGCTGTAGTTATTCACATTGGAGATAATCCTTCGCGAATGTTTGCTGCAAAAGAAATACTTTTGTATGAATTTTCTAGAGGACAACCACAAGCACGCAGTGCGTTTGGCGATTTTGTTTTCTACAGTTATGGAGGCTTTTCAAATTCGCATGTTTATGTTTCTAGTCCAGAAGAAAAATTATACAAACCTCCACAGATTGGAAATATGAGAATTCTTCCGGGTAAAGTGATTTCTGTTCGAAAAGAAGAATTGGTTATTCGAAAAATCAATAGATTAAGTGAAAAATATAATCGGGTGAGATTATCGCCCAAGGTTGTGAACGAAGTTGGAAAACACGGTAAGGTAGTTCCTTTTCCAGAATCTTTAGAAAAATGGGCGGTTGATTTTATAGCAGAATTTTCAAAGCCGTTATCGAAAATTAAATAGATAAAATACTTTATTCTTCCTTCTCTTCGATAACTTTCTTCAGTTCTTTCGAACTCTGGATTTCTGGCAGATCAGATTCCAAAACCACAGGGACGCCTTCGACTTGTTTGCTTTGAGTTTTCTTCGCTATGAAAAAAGCTTTCGATGAGAAAATTCCAGAAAGTTTTTTAACAATTCCCGCCTCTTGCTTCAGTTTTTCAGAATTTTTCGACAATGAACTAATCAGAGAAAATTTTTCTTTACCTACTAATTCAATTGGACCAGAATAAACTGGAGAATTTTTAATTCCCATTCTCTGAAATTCTTTGTGAACTTTTTCTTGAAATTCTCCTCGCGGTTTCAAAATTGTTTCAATTGGTGTCTTCGTTTCATATGACTTTCTTAACTTTACAGACAGTACTCTCTCCAAATTTTTCACGGTCTGTTCTGTAGGATTGACTCGTTTCTTTTCAATTTCATACAAAGCCTTTTTAGAAATTCCGACAAGATTTGCAAGTTGTTCTAGAGTGAATTCGGACTCGTTTCTTTTTTCACGCAGAACTTGTTCGTTAATCTCTATTGTATGTTTTCCTTTTGCTGACTGCAATGCTTCAACTTCTTCGTCAATTATTGCTTCGAACAATTCCGGAGTGACTACAGGTAAATCAAAACGAGAATAGACAATATTTTTTTCCAAAATGTTTCGATTATTCTGCATTGAAATGACAAACGGATAAGCAGACATGAAGTGTGCAAC
>DAIDAX010000013.1 GCA_027310405.1 bacterium
GTGCAGATGCAAAATCCAGTAGTCCCATGGATAATTTGGCCGAATTTTTTCAACACAATTAATTTTATAAAAACAAACGTACCGCAGAATGCCACATTTTTAATTGACGGCGGAGGCGTCGGTTGCACTGGTGCGAATCCTTCATATGGTGAACGAATATTTCCTGAAACTTCCAGAAAAATATTTTTCTTCACAGACTACTGTTGGGCTCAATACGACAAACAAGAATACCAGACTAGAGTAAACATCTACAGAGCAATTTCAATAAATCCGAGCGATCAAACTGCACTTGCTGAACTGAAATCTTACAACGTGTCTTACGTCTACATAGGACAATATCACGTCGGACTAGATCCACAACTGTTTTTGAATTCAACAAATTACAAGTTAATTTACTTCGATGGAGATGATTATGTCTTTCAAATTTTATAGAATCTATCCTGTACTAGCTGCGCTCTTTTTCATTATAATACTTTATGGAATATCTGTAGTGATGGTAAAAGAACCGACTCTAAATGTTAATGCTAGTTGCGAATTAAACCAAACAACAAATCTAAAATGTACATACGTCTGTCAGTTCGTTATTGATTGCGAAGGATTAAACATAAACGCAAGAATCATTGCAACTCATTTTAATTGGGTGGCCATTTACGATAATCGTACAGTATTCGAATGTCAGACTCCAAACTTAATTTCAATTGATTTGCCAGTCCGTGATTATACATATGGGTTACGTGCAACATTCTACAACATACAAAATAAATACGGCACATACGCGCAGACTCTGTATTGTTAGTTCGGATTATTTGCAACAGATATATCTTTCCAAGTTGTAGCTTCGGCAGAACAATTTCCATAAATCCCTGATTGTAGAGCCAATGTGTGTGAAGTAGAAATTTGACTTACATTGAAAACAAGTGTCGTACTATTGCAACTGTTGCTTGGAATAAATATAGACTGAATCTGAGAATCGAAAATAACATTACCAATCGTCCCATCACCACCAGCATAATCTGCACAAGCAATGACATTGAATTTTATTTCTTGCTGATTCGAAAAGATAGTTCTAATAGCAGTTGAATTAAATTTACAATCACACGAATCTGTGACTATACCGTTATAATTATACGCGGCTCTACAATAAGATTCACCAGTTAAGTTCCAATTCATCTGTTCTGTTGGTGCTGAAATATCGAATGTAGTTGGTGTAATCCATGGCCATAGAACTAAGTCGTAAGATACCAAGTTATTCGTAGTTTCATAAGTCCAATCTGTTCGAATAGCCAAAGAGAACACATTCAATACAGATAGTATAATTAAGCCAATGAAAATAGTGGTTATCAAAATCTTTTTCAATTTGTTTTTTTCAGACCAAAGTTTCTGCATATAGTAGAAAGCAAAAAATGTAAGTATAGCAACTGGTATATCAAACCCTCTAACATATCTCGGTGTGTATCCGCCATACCAAATTGATGATAGAAAACCAATAGAGATTATTAAAAAGATTGTGATTAGAGACAAAAGATTTTTAAAATGGCGATTTTTCTGATAAACAAACAAACCAAGTATTGAAAAAATTAGAAATGGAGAATTGTAGACAAATCCTTTTTCACTGAATAGAGATGCAAATAGTCCATAGAAACTTAAGAATATTGCATTTCCTGGCTGCTCTGCAAATCCGTAGACATAGCTATAGACTCTTTGAAGTAGAGAGCCCGAAGTGACATTATAGAAACCATAAATTTCGAAATTTGTTGCTGGAATGAAATTTTGTCCAATTGTAAGAAAGTCCCAAAATGGACTTGAAGGAGCACGTGCAAGATAGTGAGATGATGGTCCGTAGGATGCGTACAAAGACGAGAAAAGCAGTGCAAAAATTAATGTAACAATTACGGTTTTTTTAGTTACAAACTTTTCAAACCACAATATTAATGAGAAAACAAGAGAGATTCCAACAACCGCCACCAAGGTTTGTGCCACAAATAAAACCGAAATTACTGCAATCAAAATTCCATAGACAAATTCGTTTTTCACATTGTCAGACAGTAAGTATAGTAAAAATAATGCAGATAAGGTGGTCAGTGATTCGACTAAGAAAAAGTAATGTGAATAGATGATGAATGAAGTCGAGAAACCAAGTACGATAGTTGCAAAAAAAGCATTCTTTTGAGATAAACCTAACCGTCTGCACAAAAAATAGAAAACAACTAATGAAAGTGCGTATACAAGGACATTCAGAACGAGAATTGCTTTGAACAGAGCAAGATCATTTGTCAAAAAAGTTTTGAGTGGGTATAGAAGAGTGGCGTAGATGTATGTTGGTAGTAAGTTAAAGATCGGTACTACTTGATCATTGACAATTCTCACATCGTAGTTGTCCGATAAACTTGTGATGTTGGTTAAAGATATTGGTGGTTCATTGTTCAGAAAACTTTTTATGAAGAGAAAGTTAAGAGGCGAACGACCATCTTGCCAAGTGACTGTGTAGTTGCCAAAAAACTGATTATGAAAACCATTTTGAGTATCATATACTGGTAAAAAAGAAACAACTGCTATGAACAAAATAAAAATTAAAAATGCAATAATTTTGTCTGTTAAGATCAATTTGCTTGTATAGTTCATTTAAGTATAAATGAGAGAAAGCAAATAAATAAATCCAACTACTAATCCAAGATTTTTGTACCGAATTCTAGTTTTTTTGTTCACCGCTTTTAGACCAAATGAAATAAAGTAGGCGCTAAATACTGCTATGCTCAGAAAAAAAATGAAAAATCTTGACATATACACAGACAAAAACACAGACCCGATCAATGAAATTAACATCAAACATTTTGCCAATCCTAAACTTTTTCTATAACCGATTACAGAAGCAGTCGACTTAATTTTATTTTTAATATCATCTTTAATATCAACAATTTCATGGATTAGTTGAGAAACCAAGTTCAGAGATGTCAAAATGACGAAGAAAAGAAGTACTGGTAGATTGAATGTGAGAGATCCGTATCCAAATAGAGCAATAAATGTGAAGCCGATTCCATTTATAGTCAAAGAGATGATTGGAATTGATTTTAATCTAATTTGGGTCACAGAGTAAGTAGTAACCAATAAAATAAAAATCATTGAATAAAAAATTCTGACAAAATTATAAAATGGCAACAGAATAAATGTTGTGATTAGCGGAAATAAAAAATATTTTTTACTTACATCTCCATCCGAATAGTCATTCAGAGAAAATGCATATGCTAACATTAAAGACGGCAGAATAAATTGTAGAATACTAAACTCATTAGTTAAACTGGAGCCAAAAAGCACATACCCCAAGTAATAGAACCAATCCTTAAGTCTAAAAGTGTAAACATAAATCACCAAGCCGTTATCTTAAGCGAGTACAAGTATGCTTTAAAATCGCTGCAACTTTTATCAAGACAAACGTTTTGATTTGCTATTAGCAAGTGTGTAACATCGTTTAGTGTTGGAAACACAGGATTTTCTAATGAAAAAGTTCGATTAAAGAATACATTGTTATTTTTGTCGTAGTAAATTACGTTAGTCGTATTATCGCCATAATTCAAAATATTTACTTCCGTACATTTATTTGGATACATGCAATAATTTGTAAAGCTTTCTGTCGAATTGAGATTTATTGTGCATCTTGTATCGTAAGCAGTACCATTACTACGCAAATCAAAATAACTGTATCTTACAACATGAGTACTAGATGAAAAATTATAGCAAAGCCCAAGTCTATCGGCAAAAATGTAATTACCACCAGCGTTAGTTAGAATGTTTTGATAGTCTAGACCATAAGCTTGGTTGCCCCCCAAAAAATAGAATTGCGATTTATCTGTATCATAAAACGATAAATTGAAATCTAGACTGAAAACTGAAGATAGTCTGAGAAAATGAAAAGGATAATTTATGTCTATATTGCTAACATCCGCCCAACTAGAACCGACAACAATTTTATTTGTTAAGTCTGATCTTATTTCATTAACCGCGTATCCATTTTCTGGATACGATTTAAAATCGGATAGATAACCAGTCAGCTCACCATAAGCTGTCGTATTTATAAAGTTCAGTTGGTTATTTGACACATTGTACAAATCTTCGAAAAATTGAAGATTTTTCTGGTTCAATTGTCCCGATTCTATTACAAAGCTTTGAGGTCCAGTACGGGTTACTCCAAAACGATTTGTGAAAGCTAAAATTGCTAAAATTATTACAGCTAGAAATACAGAAACAATTAGAAGAGCTTGTTCGGTTTTATTCATTGTTACCAACATTAATTATTGTTTAGCTTTTTAATAAGATTGTACACTTATATATCAGCGATAGGTTTAAGTCTGCGGACCGAGTATTCTATATATCTATGGCAGATGAGTTACTGACAGAAACTGAAGATTTTCCAAATTTTAATGCGTTTAAGGATTTAGAATTTAGAGTCGACGAGAAAGAAAAACAAATTCTTGATATAACACTTGCCGGTTGTGAAAAATGTGATGTTGTTACTCCACTAAAAATTATACAAGCTGGAAATATTGTATTTTCAGAGAAAGAATGTTGCGGTGAAAAATGTTTCTTGGACGACGATGCTGAACTATTCAGAAAATTGTATCTGAATTTTTCAATTAAAGACAGTATTTTAAAAGCTGGGGACAGTTTACACGAGTTGCTAGAAAAAGCAAGAGAAAATACTCCTCTCATGATTTTGTATGTTAATTCTAAATGTAATATCGATTGTCCGATTTGTTATCTTAAATTTTCTAATGGAATTGATTATGGATCTAGTAAACTTGTTCCAGTAGATGATATAGAAAAAATTCTTGAATTAAATAAGTCTTCAAAAATAATTTGTTTAGTGGGGACAGAACCCACATTACGAGAAGATTTACCAGATATAATTCGCAAAATTAAAAATTCTGGTAGAAAATGTGTCCTATTAACAAATGGACTGAAACTTTTAAATAAAGAGTATTTAAGAAGTTTAAAGGAAGCCGGCATCTGGAAAATTACGACGTGGCTTGATGGTTTTGACAATAAAGTATACAGAAAACTTAGAGGCGGAAATTTTCTTAATGCGAAATTAAGAATTCTACAAAATCTTAAAGAAGAAAAAATTAAAACAGAGCTTATACCTGTAATAGGCCGAAATATTAATGAAGATCAGATTTTTCCAATAGCAAATTTTGCAGCACAAAATACAGATTTTATAGATAGTGTACATTTCGATGGCCTAACAACAGGAAGAGTTTATACGAAATACACAATGGGTCCTTCAACTTTACATAAAATCATTGCAGAAAAGCTGAATATAGATTTGGAGTATATTGTCCAGTTCAAACGACTTCGATATAATTTGTTTAATATGTTTAATGGTTTAGTCATGAAACACTTTATAGATAACAGAATGTTCCTTTTTGGTATCTTTTTTCTCGAGGTTAAGAATGGAGAACTGAGACAAGTTTTAGCCGTGGAAGAACTTAAAAAAATAAATAATGCTCTCGAAAGTTCAAGAAACAAAATTAAATTCTTGTATGGCGTGATTAAAAATTTCAGATCTTTTATAAAATTGGGGTCTATCGTTATTTTACGTTTGTTGCAAATTTATTTCCCCAGTCTAACAAACTTACTAAAATTAAATAAATTTTCTAAAAGATATCTGAAAATAGGAATTGCAAGAGTTTTGCCGTGGAGCGAAGTTGCTGGTTTTGGAGGACTCGGTTTTTATGTTGACTATTATCCACATGATGATCCAGATTATATACCACCTCGTGCGCAAATTCCAACCACTTAATCATGAATAAATAAGTTAATTAAATTAAAACTACATTAAGCACTTGTTAGAATAAAAATGTTAGTCCAAAAACAGAGAAATATTTCTATTCTACTACTGTCAGCATACGAATTTTCATTTGTATGGGATGAAGCAATTAATCTGGCAAAAAAACACATTGACGTCCATGTTGTAAAAAGTAGATTTATAAAAACCCCGACATCAAATATCGTTAAGTATCATAATCCGGTCCAACCAGTAAACAAACAAACCATTAAACGCTTAATCAAAAATTTTATTTTCGAAAACATTTCACTACTTAAGAAACCATATAAATTTTTTTGGGAAAGTTTTTTTGTTCCTAGTTTGTCGTCCATAGTAAAAGAAAGTGACATAGATATAATTCATTCCCACTTTGCTTATCCATACGGCTTTATGGGTTCCTTTGTAAAGGAAGAAACCGGGAAACCTTTAATCGTGTCTTTGCATGGAAACGATATTTTGACTGAACCATCTGTAAAATATGGAATGAGGTTAAACTACGCACTCAATATTTTGATAAAAAATACATTGAATAAATGTGATGCAATAATTGTACCTAGTAAAGCCGTTTTAGATGAAACTAAAAATTTTGTACAAGCTAACGACAAAATCAATTTAATTCATCACGGAGTCGATACAAAAATTTTTCATCCGAAAGTTGATGGTTCAACAATAAAGAAGAAACTTGGTATTGATGCACAAAATAAAGTTGTTCTCACTTTGAAAAATCATGAGCCACAGTATGGAATAGAATACTTGATAAGAGCAGTTAATATTGTAGCCAAACAAAACACTAAAGTTACTTTTGTAATTGGCGGAGAGGGGAGTTTAAGAAATTTTCACGAAAAACTTGCGCAAAAGTTAGGTGTGGATGATAAAATTATTTTTGTCGATAGAGTTCCGAGAGAAAAAGTACCACTTTACTGTGCAATGTCAGATATAGCCGTTGTTTCATCTTTACAAGAATCTTTTGGCATCATTCTTACAGAATCGATGGCGTGTGGAAAACCAGTTATAGGAACTAGTGTTGGTGGTATACCGGATCAAATAATTGATGGGTATAATGGATTCTTAGTGAAACCAAAAACACACAGAGAACTGGCAGATAAAATTTTATTGTTGACTAATGATACAAAATTTTCTAGAAAAATGGGTAAACGTGGTAGAAAAATTGTAGAAAAGAAATTTGACATAAACCAAAAAACCAATGAATTGATAAAAGTTTACAAATCTATGATTGGAAGTTAAGATTATTTCAAACTCTCTTGAAATCATTTCAGATAAAGAAGAATGGTGGCTTGCTTGTTTATACCAAACTTTGATTCAAAGCATAGAATCCAGAAAATCTCTCAGAATGATTATGTTATAAAAATGAAATTAATTTAAATAAGTCACAATTTAATTAAACTTAGGTTTGGTTTACGTGCAAAATATCTGGACAGAAAAATATCTGTCAGAAGTTGTAGACCAAAAATTATTTAAGTAAGAAAGTAAGATTAATGTATATGAAAAAAGAATTTGAGGTTCCGGAGCTAACAAAAATCAGTTCTAAAGGTCAAGTTGTCATACCAACCGAATTTAGAAAAAAACTCGGTATAAAAGAAGGAAGCATCTTTGCAGTGAGTACGAAGAAAAATATGATCGTATTGAAAAAGTTGGATGCGAAAATCGATGCGGAAGATTTGAGAACTCTGAAACTCGTTGAAGAAGCATGGAAAGATATCGAAGAAGGTAGGTTCAAAAAAATGCCTATAGACAAGTTCTTCAAAGAGCTCGAAAAATGGAAGAGATAAGAGAAATAGTCTGGACCCAGAAATTTGAGCAAGAATTTAAGAAAATCAAACATCGTGCCGTGCAAGATGTTATAGAGAAGCAGATACAAAAAATAAGATTCAATCCAGATTTCGGAAAACCTCTGAGATATAGTTTGAAAGGAGAAAGAACAATCTATGTGAAACCTTATAGACTTGTGTATAGCGTTGTTGGCGACAAGCTTATTCTTCTCAGATTTGAACACAGAAAAGACGTATACAAATAAATTAAAATAAGCAAATAGACTCAATTAAACTAAGGTTCAGTTCATGATAGAGAATATTTGGACAGAAAAATATCGCCCAGCAAAACTTTCAGAAGTGATCAATCAGAAGCATGTTGTTGAGCGCGTGAAATCCTTTGTAAAAGAAAAAAATATTCCGCATTTGCTTTTTGCAGGTCCAGCTGGAACTGGAAAGACAACAGTCGCACTTGCACTTTCGCGTGAAATTTACGGAGAATCTTGGCGACAAAATGTTTTGGAACTGAATGCATCGGACGAACGTGGGATAGACGTGATTCGAAACAAAGTGAAAGATTTTGCACGAACGAAAACTTTCGGACAAGTTTCTTTCAGAACAATAATTCTCGATGAAGCAGATGCATTGACACAAGATGCACAGCAAGCTTTACGAAGAACAATGGAAACTTTTGCAGGCAACGCAAGATTCATCTTGATTTGTAACTGGTCTTCAAAAATTATTGAACCAATTCAGTCTCGTTGTGCAGTTTTCAGATTCAAAACATTAGCAGAAGCCGACATTAAAAAATTTGTTGAACGACTGACAGTTGGAGAAAAATTGAAAATTACGAACGATGCAACCGATGCTCTGATTGAATTGTCCGAGGGTGATCTTCGAAAAATTGCAAATTTGTTGCAAGCTTCTGCAACGTTGAAAGAAAAAATTACTGCAGACGTTGTATACGATGTTGCAAGCAGAGCAAAGCCCAATGATGTTCGTGAAATGATGGAATATGCACTCAAAGGAAAATTTTTGGAAGCAAGAAAAAAACTCCAAGAACTTTTGCTACAGCAAGGATTGTCTGGAAGCGACATAATTTTCGAGATCCACAAACAAATTTTCAAACTCGACGGGATGCCGGAAGAAACGAAAGTTCAGCTGATTGAAAAATGTGGAGAGTACGAGTTCCGACTGAGCGAAGGTTCGAACGAATTAATCCAATTAACTGCATTACTTGCACAGTTTTTGTTGTATGGAAAGAAAAAGTAAGGAAAAAAATTCCCTCAGAACCTTTTGATAGAAAAAGTAAAAATCCGAGTCCGCTATTGGTAAACGGGCGTGGTTGACACTCACGTGCTCGCAAGAGCTTCCGGGTTCAAATCCCGGTCGATGCGATAATGGTAGAAATCGTTCACGTCTCGATGAAACGGTTTCGAACCGCTGATAGACTGGTGATGATAAGGGATCTTGTTGAGAGACGCTTAAATTTGCTTGTGCTAAATAATTGATTACATGTTCGTCCAGAAATACAAACCCAAAAATTTGAAAGAATACGTAGGACAGAAAGAAGCTGTACAAAAATTTCTGCACTGGATTGAAAACTGGAAAACTGGTAAAGCTTTTTTATTTTTTGGATCGGCTGGTGTAGGAAAGACTGCACTTGTCGAAGCTTACGCGATAGAAAATAAACTCGATTTGATTGAAATGAACGCGTCAGACTATCGTTCTGCAAAACAAATTCGCGAAGTCGTAGGTCAATCTGTCAGACAACAGTCGCTTGTCAAACGTGGAAAAATTTTTCTCATCGACGAAATTGATGGGTTGACAGAAGAAGATCGCGGAGGAGCAAATGAAATTATCAAGATGATTAGCGAAACAAAATTTCCGATTGTTCTAACTGCGAATGACGCTTACTCGAACAGATTAAGATCTTTACGACAATACTGCATACTTGTCCAATTCAAACCTCTAATGGTTCCTGATATTGAAAAAAGACTCTCACATATTGTTGAAAAAGAAAAATTGAAAATTAGAAAAGAAATTTTACAAAATATTTCTAAACATGTGAATGGTGATATGCGTGCTGCGATTAATGACTTGGAAACAGTTTCGTATGTTGAAAAAATTTCTCCAGAAATTCTTAATGAACTTGGAAATCGTGAGCAGCTTACAAATATTTTTGAAGTGTTGAAAGTTATTTTCAAAACAAAATCTGCATTAGCTGCAAAACTATCAATACAAAATTCCGATAAAGACCCCGAAGAAATTTTTTGGTGGATTGAAAATAATGTTGCTAATGAATACGAAACTCCAGAAGAAATTGCGAATGCTTATAACACATTGAGTAAAGCAGACTTGTTCAGACAAAAAATTCGTTCTCGACAAAATTGGAAATTTCTCGCATACTTTATCGATTTGATGACTGGTGGAGTTGCAACTGCAAAGAAAGAAATGTATAAAAAATTTACTCGTTATCAATATCCAAGTAATATCGCAATACTCAGCGGAACAAAATTCCATAGAATTGAAGAAAAGGAAAAACTTACAAGACTTTCAAAAACTCTACATTGTTCTACAAAAAAAATTCGACAAGATGTTCTACCTTTTTTAAAAATTTACGGCCAAGATATTGTGTAGATCGACTGTAAAACCTTGCTGCTAGACACGAGAGTTTGATTAACATTAAATGTTATCAGACTATTTTGAGTTGGACATCCTGTGTTTGTGAATGAAAATGACAACAGATATCCTTTCTGTATCGCAAATTGCTGGACAAAATTCTGATATTCTTGTAAATCAAAAAGTGCATCGTTACAAGTTTGTGCACCTTGAACAGAGACAAATGCTTTTTCTTTCACATCATTGAATAAAAAAATTTCATTACCGAGAACAACTTGTGATGTATCGATAATAGAAAATGGTTGAACAAGTCTATTAATGTAAACTAAAACAGTAACTATTGCAACTGCAGATAGAACAAAGAATTGTCCTTTCCTACTTCGTAAGAATTTTAACGAACTGTGCATGTGGAGTTTCATCAATAAAAATTACATTTTCCTTCGTAATAAAACCATTTTTTGTTGCAACATCAACAATTTTTTCTCCCATAAGATTTGCTATAGTTGCTTTTTCCAAAAACTTTACAGCAATTGACTCATTTATCTGCGCTCCTCCATAAAAAGATTTTGTAACTTTCAACTTGATTTTTTTTTCTTTAAAATTCAAAACTTTGTCAAGAAGTTCTTTATCGCAGATCGCGACCACGAAATCTTCTTTAGTTTGGAAAATTTTGCACCAAAAATCTTTAGATTTGTCTTGTTGGACTTCTTGCACCACAAGCATCACACCTCATTTGCAGAATTCTTTCAACTTTTTCTAAATGAGTATCAGGTTCTCCACAAACTTTACAAAAAACAAATTCTTTTATGTAAGCTTCCAATTTTTTTTGTAGAATTTCATGAGTAACTTTTTTCTGTAAAAATAAAATTCCGTTTTGAATATTTCCAGGTGCAGCTAGTTCTTTTGAGAAATATTTTGCAAGATGGCTTTCATCTCTTCTAAGATTCTGAGCGATTTCGGAAAAATTCTTGATTAGGGTTTTTTGTCCCTGAACTTCTGATATAACTTGCGGAATTTTGAATCTACTCGCGTGTTCTGATTTTGTCGGTAATTTTTCAATTGCATTTTTCAATAAACTTTCGTAGTCTTTGATGTTTCACACCTTCTTTAACTTTCCAACTACAGGTTCATAAAGTGCACCTGACGCCAGAAGATTGTCCAATGTAGTTTCCACAACATTCTCCGGCAAATTCAAAACCTCCATCAACTGCGATACTTCTACACCATCGCCCGCATCGAGTTTAGCTATCATGTCCAAGATTTTAGGTTGGTAGTCTATTTCAGTTTTCTTTCCAGCAAGTAAAACAGTTAGTTCTTCCTCTTCAAATCCAAATTTTTCTTTTGCATATTCATGCAATTCTTCTTCTGTTAATTGATCGCGTAAGTTTCTCAATTCCTCTGCAATTTTTTTTGACTTTATAAGTTCGTTGAGGATTTTAAGTTTATGTAGACTTTCAAAATTAGGATCATCAATTTTTGAAATAGCTTCTGCAATTACATAATTCTCATTGTTGTAATTTTTTATTTTACCAACTATTCTGACCAAATCGCCAGTGGTTATATTTTGAAAAAGTTTCACGTCTTCTCCAAAAACTTTTACATTTATTGTAGAACTTTCATCGTCAATAGTCAAACTGGAATATTTTCCTTCTTCGCCAGAAAATTTTTCAGTGACAGTCGCAACAATATTTACTCTGAAAATTTTTTCGCCATAATCAGTTATTATATAACTTGGTTTCAGTTCTTCTTTGCTTCCAGAAAAAAATTTGGCATTCACTATATCGGTAATTCTGCATTTTTTTGCAGGAATTCTTTGTGGCACAAAATCACTACAACTTATTTACAAAACCAAGTCGGGGTTGGTAAAGCATTCCCTCGTTCAACATCTTTCTCAAAATATTTTCTGCATCGTCAATTCCTTGAACATGTGCATTCTTCAAAATGTCATCCATCGGAACTTCTTTGCCATGCGCCTTTTCCAACTCGCTGATAACATCAATCATCATTCTGATTTTATTTCTCTGCACTGATGTAACTCTCGCGCCTTCTGCTCTATCAATGTCAATTTTTCCAGTCTCGGGTTCGAATCCAAATTGTCTCAACGAAGCTTTCATGAGATTTATAGATCGTAATGCATCATCTTTTGAAACTATCGGACGAAGTTGAATTTTTGCTGACGCTTCTGCCAAACGCATCAATGCTTCGTACTGTCTCGGCGTGATTGAGATTGGTGAATCTTCTCCAGAACGTTCGCGGAGTTCCAAGTAGAAAGCTTTCACTTCTTTGGCCGCTTCTTGCGACATCTGCGGATGACAATTCTTTCTCGAGTATGCAATATATTTTTTCAAGAAATCCGTCGGAATAATTGGTTGCGTCTCTTCCATTGCAAAAAATCTTGAGCGCAAAATATGTTCAGCAATTTTTTCGTCTCTTTCGACATTTGGTATGTCTCGCATTGCAAATTTCAAATCAAATCTTGCGAGAATTGTTTCAGGAACATCGATTTGTTCCTTTATTGGCATATATGGATCGAACCTTCCATACTTCGGATTTCCACCAGCAAGTATTGCAGTTCTAGCAGGCAAAGTTGCAACGATGTTAGCTTTTGCAATTGAGATTGATTGTTGTTCCATTGCTTCATGTAGAGCAACAACATCAGATTTGTCAACTTTTTCAAACTCGTCGATAGCAAGTAAACTTCTGTTTGCCAAAACAAGTGCACCCGCTTCAAGAACCCAACCACCCATGAACTCTTCATCGCGAACAACAGATGCAGTCAAACCAGCTTGCGTTACGCCTTTTCCAGAAACATATCTACCGCGAGGAATAAGCATCGATGTGACTTTCATCAATTGTGATTTTGCTGTTGAAGGATCACCGACAAGTAAAATATGTATGTCACCGCGGATTCTAGAATTGTCTTTCAAAATTTTCTGCTCGCCACCGAACAACTGCAATGCAATTGCTTCTTTCTCGTCTTGCAAGCCATAGAGAGCTGGTGCAACTGACGACATAAGTTTTTGATAAATTTCTGGATCGTTCGCGTATTCCAAAATTTTTTGTTCGTCTTCAGAAGTTATCTCGAGTTCTTCCCACTCAGTCTCTACCGCTTCCACATGATTTGCTTCAAGATAAATCTCCATCTGTCTCGAACGTGTTCCTTTGATTCTTCGCGGAAGTTCTTTCAACACTCCAACAATCTTTATTCTGTTTCCAGGATCAGTTTTGTTTTGCATTCTCGGATCAGTCAAATCTTCTTTCAAGTAGACAGGTAAGTCAGACGGTCTTTCTCCAGTAGTAATCTCAAACGGTTCTTCCAAAACAATCCATCGCGCGTCGAAAAGTTTCTGCCCAACAATTTTGAATCCTTTCGTGTTTCCACAACTCTCGTTGTCGCATCTCAGTGGACCGTGCATCATTCTTTCAGTTTGTACAATTGTCATTCTGTTTCCGCATTGTGGGCATTCGAAGATCGCTTCCTCGACTTCTGGTCTTACTTCGCTCGCACGTTTGACTAATCCTTCAACAACGATAAATTTTCCGATGTGTTCAGCACGCAGTGTTCGTATTCTCGTTTCTTTTGTTTCGGGAAGATTGAAAAAACGCAAACGAATGTGTGCAGCAGTCAGTCCAGTGTCAACTTGTCGAATAGCTTCCTCAGCAGCAATAATCGTTTCTTCCGGATTTTCAAGAAGTTCGTCAGCAAGTTCGACATCAAATTTGTCAATCATTGAAAAATCGATATTGACAGAACGTTTTCCTTCATTTGCTGCAGTTATCAGTTCATTTTTGTAGTATTCATCGAAGAATTCTGAAAATTTTTCAACTAGATCTTCTTTCGCCATCGTACTTAGATTATCCTTCGAGTTAATTTTAATCTTTCTAAAATTTGCGACCATTCCAACGAAAGTTTGAGATGGACTCTATAAGAAAATTTGCTTGGTTCATTTCACTAAAGCTTGGGTTTCACTAAAGCTTTGATTTGTTTTAATTTTTTGGAAACTTTTTCAACTGCGATGTTAACATCCTTCACGCTTCTCGCTCCAGTGCACACAATCTTACCAGAACCGAAGAGTAAGAATGCAACTTTTGGATCCGCCATCCTATAGACAAGACCAGGAAACTGCTCAGGTTCGTATTCAGAATTTTCTAGATTGAAAGCAATTGTATCAAGATTCAAATTCGCATCCAATTTAGCAGAAGCAACAATATTTTCAACTTGAACTTTGAAAACTCTTGGAACTTTCGTTCCAGTCTTTTTAACGATTGTAACAACTTTCTTGAAAACTTCATTTACATCGTCTAAACTTCTCGCTCCAGTGCACACAATCTTACCAGACCCAAAAATTAACGCGGCAGCTTTAGGTTTTTGTAAACGATAGACCAAACCAGGAAATTGTTCAGGCTCGTATTCCATTCCCTCAAGTTTAGAAACAATTTTTTCAAGCGGTACCTGAACGCCCAAAGATGCAGAAGCAACGATGTTTTCAACACGAATTTTAAAATCAGTCAAGCGCCCACCTCACTTAAATTAGTACGAAAAAGCTTAAATAACATTATTTTATTCCTTTCGAAAGCTTTACATGTATTTCTCCAATTCCGACAAAAATGTGTTAAGTTTTGCAACAGGTACGATGAAAGTTTGATTCTCGTTGACAATCGTTTCTTCAACAGAAGTTACAACTAATGAATGAAATTCTGAATTTGGATTGACGTTTAAAATTTTGTGTAGGATTAGATTTTTCCATATGTACTTTTTGAATTGCAGAACTCTTTCCTCTTGCATTCTCGCTGCCTTTCTCAACGCGGAACTTTTGTATCTTCCCGTCGACCAGTTTTTACAATCTACACAAAAAACTTTTTCTCCACGGACAGCAAACAAATCGATTTCGTATTTTCGTTTGATTTTGAATCTCATACCATGTTTGACTTTGAACATGTGACTTCGCAAAATTTCTGCAACAAAACGTTCAAATTGTTTCCACTCCAAATTGTTATTCATGAAGAGTTACCGTTATGCGTTATTTCATTGGACAGTTCACTTTCTGCTTGTAATTGTCGCAACTTATTTTTTGTTGAACCAAGTTTCAGCTTTTGCTGTAGCTATAATCGTTACACTGCTAGTTGATTGGGATCATTTGCCTCTGATTTGGAAACTTGGACTTAGTGGCTACTGGAAATTAAGAACTGTAAAAGAAATTGGAAAACCAAGAAAGTACTCATTCCATAATTTACCTGCGATTGGCGCAACGCTTATTGTTGGAATTTGGCAATTTTATGTTGGAAATTTTTTGTACGCGGTTGGAGTTTTCGCGATAACGATACATCTACTTTGGGATTTTTTTGAAGACGTAGTTATATTTAGAATGGGATTCAAACATTGGTTATAGGTGATTGGAATAAGTCTTCTTACTGGTATTGACGAAGCTGGGCGTGGTTCTGTAATTGGTCCATTAGTTGTCGCTGGCGTAACTATAAAATCGGAACACGAAAAAAATTTGCGAAAAATTGGTGTGAAGGATTCAAAAGTTCTCACTCCAGCGAAACGTGAAAGCCTTGCGAAAAAAATTTCAGAACTTGCAACAAACATTGTTGTTTTACGTGTCCAACCGTGTCATATCGATGACTTTCGTGCGATGGGGGTGAACTTAGACAAGATTGAAGCGATGAAGATGGCACAGATAATTGATATGGCTGAAGGATCGAAAGTTTATGTCGATGCATTGACACAGAATCCCAAAAAATTTTCCAACTTAATTTACAAATATCTGAAAAATCATGAAGTCGACACAGTTGTAAAAAATTACATGGATGAATCTGTTCCTGTTGTCTCTGCTGCGAGTATCATTGCAAAAGTTGAGCGTGATGCATCGATTGCAGAAATAAAACAAAAAGTTGGAGTTGATTTTGGAGTTGGTTATCCACACGATGCAAGAACGATACAATTTCTAGAGCAACTAATAAAAGAAACGAAAGGAAAGTTACCGAGTTTTGTTCGACAGTCCTGGATAACTACACAGACACTTCAAGAAAAAGCGTGGCAGAGAAAAGTAAAAGACTTCTTTATTCGCAAAGAAGATTGTATCGAGGAAAAAGCATGAACACTGAAAAAATTTCTGCTTTGTTTTATACGGCACTTGGAATTCTGTCTGGGTTCATTTCAGACTACTCGATATTTTCTTACTTAGCTCTAATTTTACCGTTACTGATTTTTGTAGGTTCAATGTATTTTATTTTGAAGAAATTCAAACCAAACAAGAAGAAAAAATTCATTGCGGAAAATTTCCTGACATTCATTTTGCTCTGGGTGATTATTTGGATCTTACTCTTCAACGGTGGTTAGATGATGCGAACGCATTATGTAAATGAATTGGAGAAACAGATTAGAAAAAAAGTTACTCTTGCTGGGTGGGTTCATGACGTAAGAATTAAAGGTGGAATAAATTTTATTCTTCTTCGCGACAGAAGTGGAATTGTCCAAATCGTAGCAACGAAAGAAAATTCCAACACAAAAACTCTTGAGTTAGTTCAGAAACTTCATCAGGAAGATGTAATTGTTGTAACTGGAAAAGTTGTCAAAAGTAAAATAGCAAAAGTTGGAATAGAGATTGTTCCCGAAAAAATTGAAATGATTAACAAGTCTGCAGTACCGCTTCCATTAGATCCCAGAGAAGTTACTCCAACAAATTTTGACACACGCCTTGACAACAGAACGTTAGATTTACGCAAACCACAAAACCTCGCAATTTTTAAAATTCAAGAAAAACTTATTGATGGAATGATTTCATTTTTGAAAACAAATGGGTTCATTGAAGTTCAAACTCCAGCAATCCTTGGCGGAACTTCTGAAGGTGGTGCAGATGTTTTCAAGATTGATCATTTTGGCAAAGCTGCATTTTTACGACAAGATCCGCAATTACACAGACAACTTACAATAGCAGGAGGCTTCGATAAAATTTTTGATTATGGGACAAACTGGCGAGCCGAACCATCGTTTACAACAAGACACATTAGCGAATTTCATAACATAGCTCCAGAAATGGCCTTCATTGAAAGTGAAGAAGATGTGATGAAACTTGAAGAAAAAACTGTTGTGGCTGGAATAAAAAATGTTGTTAATAAAGCCGATGAAGAATTGAAAATTTTAAACAAGGAAATAAAAATTCCGAAAACTCCATTTCCTGAACTTCGTTTTCCAAAAATATATGATATTTTGCAAAGCTTGGGAAAGGAAATTCCATTTGGTGCAGACTACGATCGTGAATCAGAAGTTTTGTTGGGGAAATTTGTAAAAGAAAAATACAAAAACGATTTCTTCTTTGTGAACAGATTTCCATTTGCCGCAAAATCATTCTATGTTATGCGTGTTGACGAAGAACCGACTTGGGCAAGAAGCGTAGATTTAATTTTCAAAGGTCTCGAACAATCTTCTGGAGGTCAGAGAGAACATCGCTATGAAAAATTGATCGAACAAATAAAAATGAAAAACTTAAATCCAAAAAATTTGGAGTGGTTTACTGAGCCATTCAGATTCGGAATTCCTCCAC
>DAIDAX010000014.1 GCA_027310405.1 bacterium
GGCTGGTACGGAACGCTCGTTGCCACTTGTTTGCAAACTGCATCAATCCCTCCGGGCTGAGTTACTAACTGAAGATGCTGAGGGGCACAAATGAGATAATAATTTATCCAACTGTTTGCTGCTACTAGACCAGAACGAATTGCTGGACAAAAACTTTGCTGTCCTGGCAGAGAAATGAAATTACTTGTGCAAGACCAAGTCACAAAACCGGCTGCAATGGAAAATATCACCAAGACAAGAATTGTTATACCGATTACTTTCCCCGATGTTTTTACAACTGAAGATTTAAGTGCGGCAGCAGCAGCTATAGCCGCAATACTGGCTTCTTCTTTCTCTCGTTCTGCTTTTTTGCGTGTTTCATCTTCTTTTCTATTTGCTTCCTCTGCTTTCCTGAACATTTCGCCAGATTGCCCCATTGCATAATTCGAAAGATTCGCTTCTTGGGCTTGCTGTCTTCGTTCTATCTCTGGAGGATTTTGTCTCTGAATTTGTCTAATTTGTGCCCTTACTTTAAGTTCTTCGTATTTAATGTTGTTGAGTTGACTCTGCACTTGATTGATAGCGTTAGGATTAGGATTTTTTCCGCCGAGTAATTTATACAGTCTTTCTTGCAATTCGTTTTCTCTGTTTTCTAGCTCATTTAATTTTTTATTTGCGGCCTCTAATTCGTCCACAGGAGCCATTATTCTCTAACAGATATTTCGCTTTGTTAAAGTAAATAAAAAATCTTTTAAGTGTTGGCTGGCAATACTTTATTACTTCACTGACAGGAGGCTAACAACAATGGCAGAAAACAAACCACAAAATGTCGTTCTTATCGGAAAGAAACCGGCGATGGCTTACGTCATGGCTGTAATGACTCAGTTCGGTTCCGGACAGAACGATGTGAAAATCAGAGCAAGAGGAAGAGCAATTTCTCTCGCGGTCGACGTTGCAGAAATTGTTCGCAGAAAATTCAACAAAGATGCAAAACTGAAAAGCATAGACATCGCTACAGAAGAAATCGAGATGGAAGGAAAAGGGAAAAGAGCGTTTTCAACAATCGAAATTTGCCTGACGAAATAAATTTTTCAACGCTCGAGAATGAATGCACGCTTTCCTTTCGGAGTTTCTTTCACAGATCCGATTAGCATTTCATGTCTGTCGCCGACTCCGATTGGATTTGTCTCCAGAATTTTTTCCGCATCTTTCAACTTCGAAGTTTTTGTAGCATAAATTGTGAAAAGCGGTTCGCCTTTCTTTACAATATGTCCAACTTTTTTGTGCAGAACAATTCCAGCTTCCTTGTCTTTAGGAGAACCAGCGGCTCGTGCGATTTCAACCATCAAATTGTTGTCGATCCAAAGAACTAATCCATCATGTTCGGCTTTTATTTCCAACCCATACTCTCCGATTTTCAAATCTTCCGGCTTGACCTCCGAGTCTCCACCCTGCTGATAAATTATTTCACGCATTTTCTTTTCGGCTTTTCCATTTTTCAAAATTTCGAGAGCGAGATTTCTTCCGTGATTTTTTCCAGTCATTTCAAAAAGCATTCCAGCGAGATGCGTGACTTTGTCGATCAAATCCGGAGAAGATTTTTTGTTCATCAAAACTTCCAATGTTTCTTTCGCTTCAAGATTCGGACCGATTGAATTTCCCAGTGGTTGTTCACCGTAAGTTATAGCACACTGCGTCTGGATTCCAAGTCTTCTTCCGAGTTCGATGAAATCTTTCGCGACGAGTTCTGCATTTCCAATCGTTTTCATTTTCGATCCACGTCCTGTCGGCAAATCGATGATTAAAAATTTCGATCCAACCGCTCGTTTCTTGCTCATGATTGACGGAAGCATCAACGGATCGATTTGCAGCGGATATTCTATCTGCACGAAAATATCGTCGGCCGGCGCAAGATGCAATGCTCCTCCCCAAACAAGACAACCGTTTGTTTCATTCACGACTCTCTGCATTTCGTTCAAATCCAAATCGACTGGCATCAACGCTTCAGCTCTGTCCGCAGTTCCAGATGCAGAAGTTATCGCGCGCGAAGAACTTTTTGGAATTGTCAATCCACCGGCTGCGACAATCGGAACAAGAATCAAACTTGTTTTGTCTCCAGGAACTCCACCGATCGAATGTTTGTCAACGACGAATTGTTTGTCGAATTTCAATTGTCCTCCAGTGTTCACCATCGCAACAGTAAGATTGTAAGTTTCTTCCAGATCGAGTCCGATTGTTTCAAGAGCTGTTATGAAAGTTGCGATTTCCGATTCGCTCAAATTCCCATCGATAACGTCTTTTACAATTTGATAAATTTCATCGTACGTTAGTGGTCTTCTGTTTAATTTACTTCGAATGTAGCTCAACGATTTCGGAAAACTCGCAGCTTCAACTTCGACAATGTCTCCGTCATTCACTTTCAAATTCTGCTGCACTTCGTCAAACATTCCAATTAATCCGCTGCGCACAGTATGAGTTACAACATCAGCTACAGCAGTGAGCTCATTGTTGTTGAATTTTATTTTCACTCTTCCTCCACTTTTCACTCCGAGTTCTTCAGCGTCTTCCTTGCTGAGCGTGACAATTAATTTTCCTCCAGTCTCGGTTGCAAGAACTTTTACTTTCAATCTCATTGCGCAACACATCCGTTATTCACGCAGACACAACTCGCTGTCGGTTGAGGAGAGACATATTGCGGACACAAAATTAATGAATCGCATTTGATTACAGATTTCTGCGAGTTTATGCATTGCCAATATCCTCCAGCATTTTCCGAACAACAATTTGTAATTTGCCATGAACAATCTGCATTTGAATTGCAATTCGTGTCGATTTGAATCACTGTCGTTTTATTTTCTTGCGGTGGAGGATGTGGAGTCCATGGAAAAGTAAAGTTAGTTGAAGAATTTTGTAGACTATACAAAGTGCTTTGCGAAAAAACAAAAATTCCGATTGCAACCAAGCCGAGAATTAAAAAAATATTTACAACGGATATGCAACTCACCTCGGATGAACGAAGCCGAACGTTTTCAGAGCAGTATCAAGTTCGGGATGAGTCTTTGCGTAATCTTTCAGTGAAATTCCTTTCAACGAAGCATCAATTGATTGTCGCAATGCAGTTGAACCGATTCTCGTTCCGATTCCATGAATTCCTCCTCCGGCTTGAATTACAATATCTTTCCCAAGTTTTTTCATCAACTCCGGAACTAGTCCGGGATGAACTCCACCGGAACAAACAGGAAGAACAGGTTTCATTCCGAAAAATCTCGATTTCAAAAACTGATTTAATTTTTGCGTTTCACCTTCACCGCTTTCCAATTTTCCCAAACCCGCAGTGCCAGTGTGCAATTGATCTACTCCAACAAGTCTCGCGAGCTGTGCAATCACGTACATCGAAATTCCATGCTTCGGATTTCTGTCGAACGCTGCATGCATCGCTCTGTGCGCGTGAATAATTAATCCGAGTTTGTCGCATTCTTCTTTCACTGTTTGGAGTGCAGCCCAGCCTGCAGTGACGATGTCAACCATAACGTATTCCCATCCGAGATTTTTCACAAGCCTAGCTCTCCTCAACATTTCGTTCGTCTCGCCTGTGATGTTTATCAAATAACTTTTTTTCTCTCCAGTTTCTTTCTCTGCAATCTCTCGCATCTTCGCACACTCGACAACTCTTTTTTCAAAATTGTTGAAACTCTGCGAAGTGAGATTCTCGTCGTCTTTCAGCAAATCGATTCCGCCGACCCAAGCTTCGTATCCGACTTTCGCGTGCTCTTCCCACGTCAGTCCAAGTTTAGGTTTCGGAACTGTGCATGTCAACGGTCTGTCCTGCACTCCGAAAAGTTTTCTTATTCCGCGAATTCCGAACTTCGGTCCTTTGAACGAGCGTGCAATTTTTTCCGGAAAATCAATCGACTCCAAACGCAAATTGTTGATTGCTCTCATTCCGAAAATATTTCCTGCGAAGGAACTCAGAAGTTGCGGCATGTTTCCCGGCTCGAAAAGTTCTGACGGATAAGCGATTCTTACTTTTGCTCCGCGAACGTAGTACGCTTTCGCTCCGATTCTTTTCAATCTTCTCGTGACAGTCGGAGTTTCGGTTTTCAATTCTTTCGCCCAAGTACCGACGGAACTTTCAGATGCGATTCTTCCTACTGCTTCCTTCACAGAAATTCCGCGAGCAGGTTCGAAATAAAAAGTGCAAACAAGATCGTCTCTCTTCGGTTTGTAGTTCGGCTGCACAAAATAATCGTACTCCATTCAGATCATCCTCGCAATTTGCTTCGGAGTGAAAATTCCCTTGTCGGTCACGACTTTTTTCACGAATCTCCACGGAACTAAATCGAACGCAGGATTTCTGATTTTCACACCCTTGATTTTTTTCGGCCACACTTCGCTCGCAGATCTTTCTTCAATCACTAATTTTTTTCTTCTGTCGAATTTGAAATGATTTCCAACGACGTACAGAGGTTTTCTGTGTCTCTTCGCTTCCTCGGCGACAAGATAAGTTCCAACTTTGTTCACGAATCCTTCCTTACGCATCGCATCGGCTCCAACAACCACAATATTAGCTGCGTGCATTATGTGTCCTACAGCAATGTCTGCTGCCAATGTCACTGGAATTTTTTTCTTCGACAATTCTTTCGCTGTGCGAATTCCCTGATGCAGAGGTTCTGTGATTGTTGCGTAGACTGAAACATTTTTTCCACGGCGTTGCGCTTCTTCGATTACTGACAATGCTTCTCCAGAATGACAGTGCGTCAAAATTTTCTGTTTTGGTTTTATAATTTTCTGCCCGATTCTAGAAATTTTCTTTGTAGAATTTTGCAAATCATGAATCAGCGAATTAATCGCACTCATTCTTTTTTTCTTTTTCAAAATTTCAATGACGTTGTGCAAAACAACTGCAGTAGGTCGCGATTCTTCGAGAATGTACGCTGCGACTTCGAATTTCAAACCGAATCCGTTTTTCTTGCAGAAACTTTTGAAAAAATTTAATGCGTACAATGCGATTTCTTTTGCACCCTGTACGTGTACCTGTTTTATGTTAGCCGCAGCCTGCGAGACAGAAACCATATATTCAAATTTAGTTTACGTAATAAAAAATGTGGAGTTTGGAGAGCAGAGGAAGGAACTTGTCAAGCGGTTGAAGAAAAAAAGCGTGATTAAAACTCTTTCTGTCGAGCGTGCTCTTTTGAAAGTCAAACGCGAAGATTTTATGACGCAAGAATACAGAGACGTTGCATACGAAGACACTCCTCTGCCGATTCCTCCCGGATATGTTTTCATTTCTGCACCTCACATGCATGCAACTTATTTGTCTGCAGCGATGTTGAAAAAAGGAAATAAAGTTTTGGAAATTGGAGCAGGTTCTGGAATTTTGCTTGCATACATTCGTGAAATCGTCGGGAAAGAAGGTTTAGTTGTCGGCACGGAAATCATTCCAGAAACTTTTGAGTTCGCGAAAAAAAATTTGGAAAAATCTGGATACAAAAATATTGTTTTACTGAATGTCGACGGATCGAAAGGCGTAGAAAAATTTGCACCTTACAACGTGATAATTTCCAGCGCATCTGTTGTCGGCGAAATTCCGAAAATTTGGATTGAACAATTGAAACTGAATGGAATTCTGATAACTCCAATGGGCAGACAGAACGAGGATCAAGAATTGTTCTGGTTCAAGAAAACGAAGAAAGGTCTTGAAAAAAAACATTTAGGCGGAGTAGTTTTTGTAGAGTTGCAGGAAAAATGAAGTGGGGCCAATGGGAATCGAACCCACGTTAACTGCTTGCTTCTGTCATCCTTTTGGTCGAACCTCCATGAAAATCTGGAGGCAGCCGTCCTACCACTAGACTATGGCCCCGAGCCACAGATGGGAATTGAACCCATGACCTTCCGCTTACAAGGCGGGTGCTCTACCTACTGAGCTACTGTGGCTTGTCTAAACTAAATTTAAGCTTCATTAAAGAAATTCTTAAGACTTTCTGTCGCGTTTCATTTCTTGCCAAGTTCCAAAGGATACTCGACTTTGTACTCTACTGTGAAACGATACTCTTTCTCTCCGAGCGCGTAAGGCAAAGTCGATGCTGCCCACTTCTCGGCTTTTTCTCTGTTCAACCAGTCTGCGCTGGATTCTATGTGGCCCATGTCGAGCCAGAATTGAATGAGCTATTGTTCTACGTATCTTCTGTCGAGCGGAAACTTGCCTTTCTTTATTCTTCTCACGACTTCCTTTGCATAATTGTTCATGAATTTCAGTCCGACGTCGGAGACGATGTTCCTGTCGCACTTCGAAAACTGTTTAACTTTTTGAATTAAGTTAATAAAAATGTCTGACGAGCAAACTGAAAAAATGATCAAACTTTTCCGGTATATTTCCGACACCGATCCTGAAAGATTGACACATGTAACCGTTTATACATCACCGTTTTACAGAAGAAAGAACGAAGAGGAGTACAGGCAGAGAGTCACGCATCTCGAAAGTTTGGTTGCGAAAAAAAGACGAGACATGGAACCCAACTGGTTTTATGGCGGGCTTCAGGAAATTCTTGTAGTCGGCGATTGTTTGGAATTGAAAACTCTTTTTCAGAGAATGAAAGGCGATTACACTTCGTTTTCTTGGGGGCACATGTACGGTACACTGAACTCTTCCTCAGACGATTTGGTTTTTTTCATAGTCTACAGGCCGCCCAGAGATCAATCGAGACTTGGCTATGTCGGTCTTTACTCAGAACTTGCTCTGGAAGGAAAAAGAAAAATATACAAAGAATTGCTTAATCCAACAGAACCAGCCAAAGCCATCTAGCTGGAAAAATTATTTCTGATTTGCGTCGCACTTTGCCTTGTGCTGCAAAAGTTGAAACAAAGTTTAGCAAAACATTTAACTCTTAAAAATAGTTTTCTGCTATGGATTATGAAACTGCTTATCGTTCTCAGGGTCTTCTTCCGGACGCAGATGAAAAGGAATTTTTGACCGAATCCGATTTGGAAAAAATAGAAGCGCACATCGCGAAACTCAGAAGCACGAAGGCTTACAACGTTCTCTATTTTTTGAGAAACAGCGTTTCTTTGGACCTCGGCGAGGATCCAATCGGCGGTCCGATTATCTACAAGTTTGAAAAATCCAGTGTCAGGGGACCATTCAATCATCGACCGAAAACAAGCACCGTAGAAATTGGAGGCCACCGTCATTCCGGAACAGTCGTGGAAAAAGTTTTTCCGGCTGGTAAAGTTCCGAAATCCTTTGAAGAGGTTGAAGCCACGGAATATGGGATAAAAGACGACGACAGAGATCTCTGGCTGACTGCACGAGAATTGGATGTGGCCAAAACAAAGAAGATCGGATATGCGGTCGAAAATAAATTGAAAGAATTAGCGACTGCACTACATCAAAACGGCTCATCGTTCACCGCTCTTGTCGATGGCTGCATAATAAAATTTTACTCCAACAAAAAGAAAGACGGAACTTACTACGACCAGTTTCCACATTTTTCAATGAAAGTTTTCGGCCCGTCAGGCAAGCCTTCGCACGTTGTTGATAAAACCGGCATTCGCGATCTGGTTAACGTCGTTCCTAGCTACAATCTCGATTATTTTCTGCAGAACACAACAGAGCAAGGACTGGCTTACGGCATTTCCTTCGACAGACTGGGCAATCTCCAGAAAATTCTCGATTCGGAAAAAGTAATTTTGTGAAACAATTTTTTTTGCACACAGAAATTGTTTTTCAGTTCTTGTAAAAATCTTCCACAGCCGACAGAAATTCGTTGATGCGGTACTCACCTCTGACTATTCCCAGGGGGCTGACTAGCACAGGCTCTTCCCTGTCCGCGGCTTCGGTGTAAAAACTGAAAATATTTCCTTTCCCGAAAACCTTTCTCATTCTCTCTTCAATCAATCTCGCTACGCTTTCCACAGTTTTCGAATCCGTTCCCAGCATAGGATGGTAGACGCAGACGAATTCCGGCTGTTGTGTCTGTCTCAACATGTAAATCATTATTGCACGAGAAAAGTTAAATTATTTCTCATTTTTGTCGCATTTTGATTTGTACTCACAATAATTGCACATCCACATCATATTGATAATTGGTTTGTAGCGATGTTTTCGCGTTTTAGTTGTACAGTTCCTTTATCGTCTTTGTAAAGTCTACCTATAAAAATAATTTTCCCTTTTTTATCAAAAAGTTTTTGTTTAGAAAAACCTGGACCATAGTATTGTTGTTGTATTCTTGATTGCCAATCTTCTTTTTCAAGATGCACAAGTGCAACAAAAAATTCGTCGAAATTTCCGCTCCACGAAACAAGTAAGTAATCAAATGGTCTTTTGCTAAATTCACCACCAGTCCAGGCACTGGTAGTTGAAGTGATTTTTACTTCCAACGGCTTATCAATTTTCGTGAAAAATAAATCTGGTTCCTTATCGCTATGTTCCTTGATAACGTCATATCCTAACTTTTTCGAAAGAATCACAGATGTACTAGTTTCAAAGGCTTTTCCAACTAATTCGGAAAGTAATTTGTTGCTAATACTGACATCGTATTTATCTAGAAAATTTCTTTTGAATTCCTGCATAACTTTAGATGTTTCTTTTAAAATTTCCAAAACAACTTCACGAGTAAGTCCGAAAAGGTTTTCATCTACCACTAAATAGTTCTTGTCGAAGAAAATTTATAAACTAGAGAAATCCTTCTAAAGGTTTTATTTTTGCCAATCTTCCTTTTCCAATTTCCACATACTTTGGATTGATGTCAATTCCAATCGAATTTCTTCCAAGTTCTTTTGCAGCTGCACAAGTTGAGAAACTTCCAGCAAAAGGATCTAAAACAGTATCACCTAGATTGCTGCTTGCTAAAATAAAAACTTTCAAGAGTGGAACAGGAATCTGACAAGGATGTGGAGTTTTATCTTTGCTAACATTTTTTACTAAATTAAATTGGAAAACATCATAAGGCGAACGGCCTTTACTACCATTCTTCAATCTTTCTTGAATTCTTTTGTCTGTTGGATTTTTGTAAGGTTCAGCAATTACATCTTTGTTAAATTTCGCATTTTCTGTTTTAGTTGCGAAAATTATTGAATGTTGTGTTCTCGTAAAATTTGTTTTAGAATGTCCAGTGTTAGTCGGATAGTGCCATGTCAACCATCTTTTGAAAATCATATGTTGCTTGATAAATGGTAGAATGAACGCATTGTTCTCTGGAAAATTAAAGAGGTACAAGCTTCCATGTTTTTTCAAAACACGAATGCACTCCTTTAACCAAGTTTTGCACCACTCAATGTACTCTTCAAATTTTTTGTTGTCTTTGTAAACTCCACCATAGTCTTTTCCAATGTTGAATGGTGGATCGGTAATTATCAAATCTACGGACTCGCCCGGCATTTTTTTCATTACTTCTAGAGAATCTCCAATAACAAGTTTGTGTGCAGTTTTCATATGACCGCTGATAAACTTTCTTCTGTTGTCAATATTTAAGTTTGTCGAATGAAGAGTTCAAGTTCAACCTCTTGGAGACAATTTGATATAACTTTTTTCAGTTTTTGTATAGCCTCTTTTACCTGTTCCATTCAAAAACTTCTCAATTTTCTCAGCAGGAGTTTTGCAATTCGAACAATCTTCAGAAACAATATAGACTGGCTTTTTTCCAAAACGATTTACTTTCACGTGTAATTCAGTGTCGCAGACTGGACAAGAAACAGTTTCAACATCAAGCATAATTAATCACAAATTAATCTTGATTTTCCCATATCGTAGCCAGTAGTAATCCAACTCCACCAAAAATTAAGAAGAATGCTCCAAATGGCACGTAAATAAAAAACATGATAAATCCAGTCACAACTGCCGACCACAACAATGCTCCAATTATACTAAGATTGAAAACTTTACCCAACAAAATCAAAATCACAAAAAACAGAACTGCCCCACCAACCGATGCGACACTTTCCCATCCACTAAATCCTAATCGTTGATATAAAACTGCAGTTGAGATACTTGATACTGCAAGTGAAGCTAAAATTGCAAGCGCATCTTTAGTCATAATCGTACAATGTAAAACAACTTATTTAAATGAGCAAAATTCCCAACATATTCCCCACCCCATCCGCATATAGACCAAGGAGTACCTTTAGTGGTACTGAAACGCCAGTCGAAAGACCTAAATCCTTAACAATCCCTCGTTTCAAGCAGTGAGAGAATGTTGGACATAGTCACTCTCGAGCTGGCGGGAATCTACATCATCGTCGGAGCTTTCATACACACTTTTCTCGGAATCTACAGAGCCTACTCCAACTATCTGCAGATAAAGTTCAACAAAGCGAGAATCGGAGTGGAATTTCTCGGAGCGATACTCTTCGGATTTTTCGGAGCGCTCGCGCTTTCGAGTCTCATGCCTGCGGGGATCGGAATCGAACTCGCCGGACTTTTTTCTGCGATAATCGGAGGAAACGTAATCAACATAATCACGAAAAGACTCGGTGTGGGAAAATTCGAGATAATCGTCAGCGATCAACAGCTTGATCCGACACTGACTCCGCGAGAAGCAAATGCATTGACTGTCGTGAAGACTAGCGGAAAAATAACTCGCAAACTCCATGAGCAAATAAATTCTGTTACAGAAAAAACTGCGTTGAGAGATTTGGAAGGTTTGGTAAAGAAAAATATTCTTTCAAAACACGGTCATGGAAAATCAACTTATTACAAAATGACATTCCAGACACATTCCAGACATTCAAAAATCAGGAAAAACGATGTCCAGAAAATGTCCAGAAAGAATTATTCCCAACGAATCCAGAGCCCGACGAACACTATTTATAATTTTCCGAAGAAAGAAGAGAACAGGAACAACTAATCGAGTGAGACAATGAGCATAACGACAGTGAAAACACGTGGAACGGAACATTTGTATTTTGAAACCGATAACGGCTTGGCAATTTATCTGGGACTTGCAGATTCAGTCTTACCATCGCAATTCAGGACAGAGAACGTAAAAGAAAGTCTCGAATATCTTCTTCAAGAATTCAGAACCAGCGCCGCGACTTATTCAAAACTTTTATCGATGCTGCCTCCGAGTCAGCGAGAAATTTATTTGTCGAAACTCGAAGACGTGAAGAGTAAAAGAATGAAAACACATAAAACACAGACTGACACTCCATATCGTCATCCAGGAGAATCGCAAGATTAATTTTTTTGTGAGTTTATGGAGAAAACAAACTACGATTATCCAACAAAAGCTGCTGCACGACAAAAACTTGCTAACTTCATTATTCGACACTATCCGGATAGAAAACAGAGAAGAGAATTGACGTACGTCTGTTTTCCTGGGTTTGACGACGGGAGCGGAACTTCTCTAGAATTAACGCAAGTTACAGACAGAGTCGGTATACCACGATCTAATGTCTATGGAATTGAGTACGATGGTGGAGTTTACAAAAAACTGTTAGTTTCGAGACCAGGAATAAAATTATTCTACGGAAGTGATGAAGAATTTTTTGAAAAGACTGATAAGAAATTTGATGTGATTAGTTTGGACTATACTGGACAACTCACCTCAAGAATTTTAGAGCTGTTTAGGCATCATATATTTGGACGGGAATTACTAAAGTCTCCAAGCATACTTCACACGAATTTTTATGGTAGCAGAGAACATCAAAACATAAAGGATGTCTATTTGCGACCTTCAAAAGATCCATTTGCAAGCCAATATGTTGAACTGCAAGATAAAATATCAGAAGAAACAGATATGGAGAAAAGACAACAGCTTTTGGAACTCCAGCACGAAAATGCAAATTCTATAATGAAACTTTTGCGTGATACTATGAAACAAGATCTTGATTTAGCTAGAGATGACATTTCTCACGTAATCATGAGTTACTTACTGGAAGGAAAACTACTAGTGAATGTTGGCCAGGAAGTAGCCGAGAATGCTGGAGCTTGGATAGAAACCTTGCGCTTAGAATTTGAGAAAAGAGGCGTGCCTAAAAATTTAGTGAATTTTTTTATCATGAAAAATGGTTATTCATATTTCTGTGATCAGTCAGAAAGATTTTCGTATGTTGCTGACGATGGTTCACCAATGATGACTGATTTATTTTTCCTCAATCAACATAGAGAATTGTTCGATGATAAGAGCTATCCAGTGCATGTAAACTTGATTGAATCGCCCTGTGAGAATCAAGACAATATTCGGTTAGAACTTTTTGACAGTGTTGGGAAACGTTATCTCCTTTGTCCGCACAGTACATTTATGATAGGAGGCTTTTTAGTAGGGAACCCGTTTAATTTTGATAATCCCTTCATAAGAAAAGTTATTTCTCATACACGAGTTGTACAACAAAAAGTTGATGGGAGCTATAATTTCCCAATAAGAGAATTCTTAGGTTCTGATGCAAAACCAGCATTGACAAATTCCAAACTCAAACAACTTGTAGAAAGCGGAAAAGATAAGGAAGAGTTGCAAAAAAATTACAGAGTAAGTGAAGAACAGCTTAGAAAAATTCCAGCTTTCAAAGCGTGGAAGACCATGAGAGAAAGAGAATAAAATAATTTTACTCCAAGAAATCTTGATTCTTGATTTTTGTTGGCAAGTATTCTTCAGTTATGAAACGCAATCCGCGTCCGCTCAACGATTCGAGTTCTGCTTTTATTTTTCTGTCGATCAAACTTTTCAAAAGTTTTTGCCACTCTGGTTTCTTGAACCATTCGTAATTCATCATTTCCTGCGCACGCTTGATGTCTCCTTCCTCTGCTTTGATTGTCCACTGCTGCAGTTTGAATTTGTCGATGTCGTCCATCGTCAGTCCCAAGAATTTCGCAGTCGGAGTTCCGAGTCTGTCGGAAACGTGCGCGAGTGAAATCGATCCGGAGCGAATGACGGAATAAATGTACAATCCGTAAGCGTCGAGATCTGTGAAAACATAAACTGGCAAATTAAATTCAGTCGACAATCTCTGAATCAATCTTCGAGTTCCTCTCGCTGCTTGTCCTTGCGTCGTAATCAAAATGCATTTCTGTTTCTGCCAGAACTTGTCTTCGTTCAATCTTTCGAACGCTGCGTTCTTTTCGATAACCAAAACATATTTCGCGTCGACTTTTTTGAATTTTATGTCTTCAACATTCGAAGGAATCGCGTAACCACCGCTTCCGAGTCTGCTCCAATCGACAGTGTCTCCGCGATCTTCAATCACCGCAAGTCCGACAACTCTTCCGCGAACATCAGCATTCAAATGCAATTGTTCACGCAGAGTGTCGAGTGCAACTTCGAGATCGACAATCACCGGATCGGATTCAGTCTGTTCGTCAAAAGTATTTTCCTGCGACTCTGGCAAAGTTCTCTTCAATGCATAAAATAAATCTCTCAGGCTTGTGTGAACTCCTTCCTCGACAAGATCTTTGCAAAAAGCGGCAACGAGAAGTG
>DAIDAX010000015.1 GCA_027310405.1 bacterium
CAACAGCATTTCCGTAAGAAACGAATTTTGAAATCCCGACATTTTCTGTCGCGAGCCAGTCGATAATTGTTGATCCTACTGCGCCAGATTGTGTTATGAAAGAAAGTTCTCCGCTAGTCGGTCTCAACATTCTATCTGGAGGTAAAAAAATTGTGTCGACTTTTGAAATCGAATCAAAAATTCCAACGACATTCGGACCTAGAACTCGAATTTTTCCTTTCTCAATTATTTTTTTCACTTCTTCCTCAAGTCTAGCTCCAGCTTTTCCAATTTCAGCAAAACCAGAAGAAATAATTATTGCTGCTGGAATTTTTTTCTCTGTGCATTCTCGCAAAACTCGTGGGACAATCGTAGCTGAAACAGCAATAACTGCGAGATCAATTTTTTCAGGAATTTTTTTTACTGATTCGTAAACTTGCAGATTGAGAATTGGAGTTGTGTCTGGATTGACTGGAAAAATTTTTCCGCTAAATCCGCCGCGTACAAAATTTTCTAAAATTATGTAACCGACTTTTCCTGGAGTGTGACTTGCGCCAATAACAGCAACTGAGCTGGGATTAAAAAATTTTTCAAGAGTCATTGTAGAATAATTATCATCTTTTTGTTAATTAAAAATAGAATACTTAACATGCAGAAGTGGCACGAGGTTTCTGAAAGATTTTCTGAACTGCCAAAATCCGAGTTCGACAAAATTCTGGAAATCGCTGAAGAAAATAAAAATATAATTTCTCTCGGACCAGGAGAACCTGATTTCAAACCCGACAAACGAATTTTAGATTTCACTCGCAAGTTGCTTTCGAAAAATTACACACATTATTCTCCATCTGCCGGAGCTGAGGAAGTTCGCGAAGCGATTGCAAAAAAATTGAAAAGAGAAAATAAAATTGAATGTGGACCAGAAAATGTTATCGTAACTGCAGGTTCTACCGAAGCGATTTTGCTTGCGCTCATGTCTGCGATAGATCCGGAAGAGGGTGTGCTTGTTCCCGATCCTGGATTCTTGGATTACGCTCCGATAGTTGAAACTCTAACTGGTGATGTCGAAAATTATCCACTAACTCAAGAAAATAATTTGCAGCCGACACATGAAAATCTTGAAAAAACTGTGAAAGAAAATTCTCGCGTTCTGTTGATTAACACTCCAGGAAATCCAACGGGAAAAGTTTTTTCGAAAAAAGTTTTGGAAGAAATTGCAGATGTTGCTGTCGAGCATGATTTGTTAATTTTTTCTGATGAAGCTTATGAAAAATTTGTTTACGATGGAACGAAACATATCAGCATTGGAAGTCTGAATGGTTTAGAGAATCGAGTCGTGACTCTGCACACATTTTCAAAAACTTACGCGATGACTGGATTTAGAATCGGTTATGCGTGCGGTCCGAAAAAATTAATTTCTGCTATGGATAGGCTGCATTTGTACACATCTGTCTCTGCTGCGACTCCGTTTCAATTTGCAGCGAAGTATGCACTTGAATCAAAACAAACGTATGTGAAAAAAATGATAAATGAGTTTGGAAGAAGAAGAAAATTGTTGCTGAAACGCATGGAAGAAATAAACGGTTTTAGTTTTGTTAAGCCAGAAGGTGCTTTCTACACATTTCCAAACATCAGTTCATTTGGAATGAGTTCTGTAAAATTTTCGCACATGTTGTTGCAAAAAGCTAAAGTGCTCGTCGTTCCTGGAACAGAATTCGGAAAAAATGGAGAAGGTTTCATCCGATTGAGTTACGCGACGGACTACAAAAAAATCGAGACTGCGATGGACAGAATCGAGAAAGTTTTGAAGGCCTTATGATGTTGTATACTCGTAAAAAAATTGTAAAAACTATACCAGTTGCTTGGCAGAAATTGTCTGAGTATTTGGAATTGAATTCATCATGGGAAGAATTTCTCAAAGATTGCAAAAAGAAATTTGAGAACTTCAAAGGGTTCAAATTTATAAAAAGTAAATATCCTCCTTCGTGGTACTCGGGATTTGAAAGAAAACAAGTTCATGGAAAAATTGTCAGTTATGTTTTCCTAGCTTACTATCCAAAATTAAAAATCGATTTGGAATGGAATTTGGTTCATGAATTGATGCATTTGTTGCGAGGTACAATAACGCAGAATAAATTTAAACAAGTCAGCGTAGTTCGCTACGAATTGGAAGAGGCTCTGGCTGATGTAGTTGCAACAAAAGCTACGGGGAAAAGAGAAAAAGAACTTTCAAATAGGGGACTTTACAACTTTATTGACATCTGCGCTCTCGAACAAATAATAAACAGAATGCCGGACAAGAAAATTGTTCAGCTTTCATTAATACCAAAGAATGAAAGAGAATTCAAACAACTTACTTTTTTCACATTGAAGTTGGTGTCGTCGAAAGATTTCAAAATGAACGTCAAAAAAATCTGGAACCGAAAAATCGGGGAAAAAGTTTACTATTAATTTTTCTGCGAACGAGTACCTACTGTAAACACTTAAATCTAAGGTATGTGTATTTCTTTTTGCAGGAGGCTAGGTCTGCGTGGCTCGGCCTCACGTACATCGGCAAACGGTCGTCATGGCCGAACTGAAGTCGATGGACGCTGCATGTTTGCGAAATAGTCTGCGGCTCTAACTGAGAAACCCTGTCTCTATGGGCTGTCATGACTGCAAACCCTCTCAGAGCGGGAACGCAGCAAGAGTAAACAGTCGCGTCGGTGCTGTAGAAAAAACGGGGCGGAGTGCGAGTCGTAGGTTCAACTATTCTCGTGGATGTGTTGCAACCGTCGGCGGCCTTCTGCACTAATTTTTCACAAAATTTTTAAAGAGATGAATTCGTTATTAATGGTTATGGTGCGCAGAAATCTCGAACTCAGAATCGAAGTCATCCTTGCATTCATCGTTTTCACTGCACTCGCAACATTTTTCTTCACTTATCTGTCGACACAAAAATTTTCTCTGCAACAAAATTCAACTTCGTTAACTTCTGGACAATCAACATTTACAGTCACGCCGAATCTTACTAGAAACGTAACTTTCTTGCACGCTCCAGCAGTAGACAATCAAGGGAACGGAGTTGTTACAACTTTGGAGGTTGACGCTGTTCCAGGGACTGGAAGAACTTTGGTCGACATTCAGAATTTGCTTTTCTTCACCGATACACAGTCATCGATACAAACTGCAAAAAGTGTTGCAGAGCAAATTAGTGGAATAGATGCGTCAAAAATAGATTTAATTTATTCAATAAACACAAGCGCACAAATTATTGAAGGCCCGTCTGCCGGAGCTGCATTAACAATCGCAACGATCGCTGCACTTGAAAACAAAACATTAAACTCGAGCGTCGTGATTACTGGAACAATTAATCCTGACGGAACAATTGGACCTGTTGGAGGAGTAGTTGCGAAAGCAGAGGCAGCAAAAGAAGTTGGCGCTAAAATTTTCTTGGTTCCAATCGGACAAGGAACGCAAACGACTTATCAGCCACAGACAACTTGTCAAACTCAAGGACAATTTACTTTTTGCCAAACACAGTATCAATCTGTGACGACAAATGTAAACACAACTGTAGGAATACAAGTGGTTGAAGTTGGAACAATTCAAGAAGCATTAAAATACTTTCTTAGCTAACTAAAAAACATGCCAGCTTTTTCTCAGCAAGAAATTCGTGATATTGCAATTGCATTGCTTGTATTGACAGTAATTTTTTCCTACGTCATTTCATTGTCATTTGTAGAATCTTTTGTAATTATTTTCGTCGCATTTTTGCTTCATGAACTTGCGCATAAATTTGTTGCACAAAAATACGGCAGCGTAGCATTCTTTAAACTTTGGTCATTTGGAATAATCATTGGAATTGCATTGATGCTTGTCGGAATAATTTTTGTTGCGCCAGGTGCAGTTGTAATCTATGGTCGTAAGTTTGGATTATGGAAACGTGAAAAGTCACGCACGACAATCAGAGAAATGGGAATCGTTTCTGTCAGCGGCCCACTTGTAAACATTGTATTCGCACTTGTCTCGCTTATACTCCCTGGAATATTTTTTGCACATCTTGCATACATAAATGCGTTCTTAGCCTTTTTCAATCTGTTACCGATAAAACCGCTTGATGGAAGTAAAGTTTTCACTTGGAAACCGTGGTTTTGGTTAGCTCTTCAATTACTTACGATACTTCTGATAGTGACTTTGGTGGGAATTTGAAAACAGGAATAATGCTACATAATTTGTCACAGCTTTCAATTCCATTTTTTGTCACTGGAATAATTTTGCTTCGAATGCCTTACTTGGATTCGTTGTACATCTTCGTAGCTTCCATGATTGGTGCTTACATTCCAGATGTAGATCATCTCAACATGTACAGAACTATTGTGCACAAAAGTTTTTTTGATTTTGTAAAAATTGTTATGCGTGCAGAACGTTATCGAAGAGCATTTCTAGTTTTTCACAATCATCTGACAATGCTGATACTTGTCGTGATGATCGGAGTCGCATCTTTCTTCGGTTTCAATTTTTTCATTTCAGTTTTTTTAGTTTCATTTTTATTGCACCTTGTTCTAGATTATTTAGCAGACGTGATGTTGATAAAGATGCACAGCCATTGGAAATTTAGGAATTGGTTATAGTGCAGTTTGTTGCGGACTTTCATCTTCACAGCAAATATTCCAGAGCTACGAGCAGGAATCTTTCTGTCGAAACTCTGGCGCAAGGGGAAAAAACAAAAGGATTGAATTTGCTCGGCACTGGAGATTTCACTCATCCTCTGTGGCTGAAAGAATTGGAATCGAAATTGAAAGAAAGTTCCGAAGAAGGAATTTTCGAATTCGACAACATGAAATTTATTTTGACGACGGAAATTTGCACGATTTTCACACACGAAATAAAAACAAAAAAAATTCATCACGTAATTCACGCGCCGAGTTTTGAAATCGTCGAGCAGATAAACGAGAGGCTTTCGAAATTCGGAAAGTTGCAATCCGACGGCAGACCAATTCTCACAACTTCTGCTCCGCAAGTCGTCGAGGAAATAATGGAAGTCGACAAAAATATTTTCGTTTATCCCGCGCATGCATGGACTCCATGGTTCGGAGTTTTCGGTTCGAAGTCTGGATTCGATTCTTTGGAAGAATGCTATCAGGACCAAGTGAAAAATATTTTTGCGCTCGAGACTGGATTGAGCAGTGACCCTGTGATGAATTGGAGATTGAGCAAGCTCGATAAAATTTCTTTGTTGTCTTCATCCGATGCACACTCAGCAAATCCGTGGAGACTTGGAAGAGAAGCGAATGTTTTCGAATTCGACAAAGTCGATTATCAAAGTTTACACAAAGCAATAAAAGAAAAAGATCCGAAAAAATTCAAGTTCACAATTGAAGTCGATCCGAATTATGGAAAGTATCATTACACAGGACACAAAAATTGCAAAATTAATCTGCATCCGAAAGAAGCTACGAAAATAAACAACATCTGTCCGAAGTGCGGAAAAAAATTAACAGTCGGAGTTTTACAGAGAGTCGAAGAACTTGCGGACAGGCCAGAAGGTTACACTCCAAAAAATGCGATACCGTTCAAAACTCTTCTTCCGCTCTACGAAATTATTTCTTACGTCACTGGAACGAACACGCTCTACTCGAAAAAAGTTTTGGAGCAGCACGACAAGCTTCTCTCAAGATTCGGGAACGAGTTGAATGTTTTGCTCAACGTTCCGCAGGAAGAAATTGAAAAAGTCGTCGGAGAAAAAATTGCAAACGCGATTGAAGTTGCACGCGAGGGAAAAGTTCGCTACGTTCCTGGATTCGATGGAGAATATGGGAAACCAATTTTCGACGAGAACATCACCGAGCAACAAACTTTTGTAGACCAAAAAACGTTAAGTGAATTCAAGAAATAATTTTTTTTCAATGGGTCTATAGTCTAGCGGCTAGGACGCGACCCTCACACGGTCGAGACTCCGGTCCGACTCCGGGTAGACCCACTCAGAAAAATTTTTATTGTGATGTTGTACCAGATTTAACATTCAGCTGATAAACAGCGGAAATCGGATCTGTTCCCTGAGTGTAAACTCCATTGTTGCCAACATCTACGAAAGCTCTGTAGTAATACGTTCCTACTGTACTTGGCATTGTAAATGCAATTGTGCACGTCGGACTTGTAGCACCCGACAGACTGCAACTGTAAGTGCCGACTGTGTTTTGATTAATTACGTCATAAAGTTTGACTGTTGAGCCTTGACATGCTTGAGTGTCGACCGTAATCTGTGCATTCACTGATGTACCTGGTTGGAAAGTGCTGCCGCCAAAGTTCGCTGTGATTCCGGCTGTAGAAGGACATTGAGTAGTTGTAGTTGAAGTCGAACCTCCTTGCGTCAATCCCGACAAAGAATTTAGAACTGTAATCGAAACTGGACTCTGAACGTAATAATTGTAATTCACAGTGAACGTGAGAATTTTTTGTTCGAACGGATTGGAACTTGAAATGTCTGAAACTGGAATCGTGCATGTGAGTATTCTTGATTTCCCGCTGATCAGTCTTACAGTTCCCGACACCGGACAGTTGACATTCGAACTCACTCTGACGCTGACACTTTGGTCGTTGGTACTGTTCAAGTACGCTCCGCCTCCGCCGATGTTCTCGATGTCAAATTGTATCGGAATCGATGATGGATTCGGACCGCTGGAAGTCACAGTGATTATTGGAGGAATTGCGAGAGTCGCTGTAACGGAAATCGGTCCGAGCGTGTATTTCTGGCTGCTGATTCCAGGAGCTATCGAAGAAGTTTTTAGAAAATCGTTTGTCGCGATTTGCATCACAACATTTGAAACTGTCGAATAAGTGTAAGTAACGTAAACTATTCCAGGATAAGTTATCGATGTTGCTTGAGAAGCTGGTGCAGTGAGAGTCCAGTCAACAACTCCTTGTGCTCCTTTCAATCCGCTAGATTGATCCGCTCCATAGAGAGTTCCGCCGGAAATTTGCTGAGAGTTTGAAGGCGAGACAGTCCATCCAGAACTTGAAAGTCCGTAAAGTTGCGCATTGACGTTTGTCGCAGCGCTGCCTCCGACGTTTTGTGTCACGAGTTCCAGATCAACGATCGATCCACCGTAAACAGAAGTTTGATCCGCTGTGAGACTTTTTATAACGACTCCCTGCGTTCCGGGACTTGCAGCAAACGAAAACGGAGTGCCGTTATTGGAGATAAATCCCGGGAGAATGAAGAACGCAGCGACGACCGCGATAATCAGAACAAGAATTATTGCAACAGAACTTGCACCCTTGAAAAGTGTCCTTTGCATCTGTACCTAATTGTTATTTATGGAACTTTCAATTTAAGCTTTTAACCGACATTCACTGCGAAACAGTTCTTATCGTGAAGCTGTCTGTGTTTTCAAAACTGTAATGATAGTTGAAGGAAATCTGCACAGTCCCCATGTCGAACACGTTTATCGCTGACGAATCATCCTCCATCACGCAAGTCACCGAAGTGTCGTCCGGAATTGCGAGCGCATGCGTGTTTGTCACTGTGCTCCCACTTGCCGAAGTTTGGGTTTTGCTGAATTGATAATCGGAAACGCACTGGTCGATGCTAAACTTTGTCGCCGACACTGTTAGAGTCGAAGGCTGGAGGACTGTTTGCATTTTTGTTCCCTCAGGATTTCCGACGTCGCTCACAGAAAACTGCAGAGTGAAAGGAACATTCAGTCTCGCGAAATTTTCAGTCACGGCGTTTCCGTTCACGACTTGCTGGCTTCCGACCGGCGGTTGAATGCTCACTTGTATCGGACCGACTGTCGACGGATTGATTATGTAATGAATTCCGCTCGGCAGACTCGCGCCCTGATCGATTATCGGTATCTCGATTGTTCTCGTTCCGCTGTAATCGTACCCGACAGAATATTGCACAATGCCCTGCGAGGTTGGACTGGATGCAGTAATTGTCAGACTCACTTGTCTCGCGTCGCCGGGAAGTATGTTCATTATGTCGCATGTCCTTCCGTCCGTCGACTGAACCATCTGCGTCGAATCTCCAGTTTGACAGAGAAGAACGTTATTCGAAAATCCTACGATGTCGAAAAAATTCACCTTCACGTCGTTCACAGTTTTGTCACCTTGATTCGTAACATAAAACATAATGTTTACTTTTTCGTTTTGAAGTGGAGTGCTGTCGCTGATTAATTTTTGCGTGAGGTGAATCACTGTGTTGTCGTAAGTTTTTGTCGGCGAGAAGGGCAGAGAACCAGAATTATAAAAAACAAAAACTGCGACAAGAACGACAACAAGTGCAACAACAACAATCGACGCAGAGACTCCTTTCATCTTTCGCACTAATAATTATTTTCTTTTGTCCGCTATTTATTGCTGGGTTGAACGGTAATACACAGTCAGCATTGCGTTTGATACACTGAGCGATGCCGGATTGTTGAATGAAAATTCGACAGTATTTGTTTGTCCAACCGAAAGAGGCAGTCCGAAAATATCTTGGTTGAAGTTTTGATTAATCGCTGCAAGAGGTGGTCTATCGTCATATACAAGTTGATTGTTTATCGAAATACTCAGCGGCTGCAACGGAACGGAATAACTTTGCACAATCCATGTGAGTTGGAAGTGGTCGAAGTTGCTGACTTCATTTGGATTGAGAGAAACCTGGAACTGTTGCGAGAACTGTCCCCGGAACGAGTAGGAAAGTTTAACGTCCTGCAATTCGTAAACTGTGTTTGCCCAGAAATAGAATCCCGGATCTCCTGCACGTATTTGTAAAGTATTATATTGCTGCAAATCTGCGACAGGAACAGGAACGTCGACAAATCCAGTGCCGGTGTTCTTGTCGTAAATCGTCACGCCGTTCAAAATGATAACTAGATTTCCGTAATTGTTCGTGCTCAATACATTGAACTGCAAGTCCACACTTTTCGCCGACTGCAACTGATTCGGATCTACACTCCCGGTGAGTGTCAGAGGTTTGCTGTAGAAATATCCCTGTGCAACAACAACATCGCTCGCGCTAGAAATCACCTGAGTTCCGTTTGTATAACTGATTGTGAAAGAACCGAGTGGAATCGAGCGCGTGGAAAAAACTGGGGTGTTCGTTATCGTTATTCCGACGCTTATATTCGCTTGTCCGCCAGTCGACGTTACAATTATCGAACCTTGGTACAGTCCTGGAAATGTGTAGTTCGGAACAGCGACAGTTGCAGTTATAACAGTTGAATTGAGCACGTCAAAATTATTTTGGTCGAAAGTTATCCATGAAGCAATCACGCCGACAGTTGAAAGCGATACGTTCGTTATTGGCCCGGAAATTGTAAGTTGGAAACTCGTGCTCGTTCCGTTTTCCATTGTCAAAAGGATCGATGTCGGTTTTACGACCGGAGGACTTTCAGTAGGTGTAGTCCAGACGACCATAAGAATTACGATAAAGATTACTGCTGCCAAAAGAACCAGCGCGAATTCATCGATTCTCTGCTGTCCCTTCAAAACAATTACCCAAAAATAAGTTGGACTTTAAAGAATATTAAATTAGTTTATCCAGTTAATTTAAGATTGAAAGGTTGGAAAAAAATCGAAGTTAAATGTTTTCTTAACAGAATAACTAACGTGACAATAGAAATCAGAACCAATGAACATGCCTACGATAATTCTAAATTTTTATGGTACGAACTCGGTGAAAGTTTTCTTGACGCAGGTATGCACAAAGGGTATCTTGAAAAAGAATTTTCTTTTGGGCACAGTTATTTAGATAGACGAGCATCATCGATAGGAGATTTGTGTAAACTCATTGGTGGACCATCTTTTAGAATTTACAGAGGTGAACATCATACGGGCCGTCCGCATACAGTTTGGAAAGCAGTTCTCGATGATGACACTCTCAAGGAACTTGATGATAATCCCAAGAAACTCCTACCTATACTTATTGCTTCGGATTATATGATTCGTGACGCTGCACTTTGTGCTGGATTAGCTACAGCTCAAGATATCGCATATGACTCAAAATATTATGGAGAGTTCAGTTATATATCAAAAAGTTGGATGCAACAAAAACTTGCAAAATTGGCTAGAGAGATATTGAGGGAGGACGTTGTCTTAGTTCCAAAGGTTTCTCCAGAAATTGTAACGGATACCGACAAAAGACAAGCCGCTATAATTCGTGGATTCTCAAAAAAGTAAATGAACTTTTTCAAAAATCTCAACTGTGAGTTCTTTAAATTATCCGCGTTGTTGCTTTTTCAGAGCTGTGACATATCCCGCGAGAATGTTTCTCATTTTTTTCGACTTGAACCACGCGAACTCGTCGACGACTTTTTTGTTTTTTTCAAAATCGTCTGTGAATCTTTCTGCGTGTTGTTCGTAAATCTCCCTACCGAAGTGTTTCACAAAAGAAGTTTTTATTCGTCCCATCGAATCACGGAGTCAATCGAGTGAGCTGGTAGTACGTCACATCGTTTTCTTTGTCGACCACTGCCCAAATCAATGTCGCTCGAATGTTGTGCGCAAGTCTCACTGCGCGTGACATTTCCGGGAGAGAAAATGCGGATTCTTCTTCGACAGCGTGCACTACCCATTTCGTGTGTTCGTGTTCTGTCTTCGGTCCGCGTTTCAGTTTCACTCCGCGTTCATAAACTCTGAAGTGAGTTCCGAACTTGAATCCGGTTTTCACGAGATAACCTCTGTCGCGCAAATCTTTGTACACGACAAATTGCGGATGGAACTGATTCACGTTTTTCGCGCCAATCGCCATCAAATCAGAAAAATCTAATTTCTTTTTCTTCCCCGAAACTTTTTCAAAAACTTTCAATTTTTCTTTTTCAAGAAGATATGCAGCTTCGACAAGTTCAAGTTCGACTCTGTCAGATTTTTCTTCAGGTAGAGGTTTTCCGTAACCGCTCTCGTCGTAAATCTGAACGGCTTCGCTGCCCCAGACAATCACGCGGTTCTCTACGAGTTCTCCTTCCCAAATTTTCTCTGTCATGCTTTCACATTTAATTTGCAAGTTTTAAAAGATAAGAGAAGTGGGACCAGGGAGATTTGAACTCCCAACACATCGCTCTTCAGGCGATCTAGAGCC
>DAIDAX010000016.1 GCA_027310405.1 bacterium
CGTTAACCGAGTAAACCTTGTAAAATTTCTTTCTAAAAGTGTTTAAAAAGCGTTTTTGTTTGTGCGAAATATGTGTTGGAGTAGCTAATTTTTAGAAAATTTTGTGAAAAAATTTTAATTTTTAGCAACTAACTCTCGGATTTCGTTTAATCCACTGTAAACTTGTCGTCCGAATCTAAACTCAGGTAATGTACATCCATCGAACCAGCCAGTTTCAAATGGAATAACAGAATAGCCAGCTTCGATAAGCAGTTTGAATGCTTCTAAACTTTCTTTGTACCACGGTGAATCCCCACTATCCATCAAAAGTACCCCTCGACCTTTTTTAAAACTCGAAGGCATCTTCAATGTTGAGTAAAATTCACCAAGAGAAATTTTTGTTGATATAAAGAATTTATTAACTAGAAAAGATTTAAAGCTTTAGCTAACAAATAATTCTCAAGGCGAAAAAAGTGAAAGGCGATCGACAAAATAACGCAAACTAGTTTCTCACGTTTAGCCTTTTCTCTGCAAAAGATTTCTCCAACCAGCTTCAGCTATAGGAAAGTGGTGCCAACGGTAGCATGCGAGTCTGTTACACTCGAGATGTGGGTTCGACTCCCGCCTTTCCAGCCTTTTATTTCTAAAAAACGAAAAGGTGTTGTATATGGAATTTGACTCGGTTTCGGAAATTTTGCGAGGAAAGACTGGAAAAATTTCTGTGCACGGATGGATTCACAACAAACGTTCTTCCGGAGGAGTAGCGTTTTGGATTCTGCGTGACGGCACAGGATTGATTCAGTGCACGCTCAGAAAAGATTCTGTGAAAAATTTTGATGAACTGGAAAATCTTCCACAAGAATCTGTTGTAGAAATTTTTGGAGAAGCGAAAAAAGATCCGCGTGCACCGGAAGGTTATGAAATTTCAGTTACGTCTGTGAAAATTCTTTCGAAGGCTGCTGAAGAATTTCCGATCGGCAGAAAAGAACATGGTCCAGAATTTTTGATGGACAACAGACACTTCTGGCTTCGCAGCAGAGAGATGTTGGCAATCACTCGAATTCGTGCAAAAGTTTTACAAGCTGCTCGTGAATGGTTCGACAAAAACGGATTCATCGAAGTTCACACTCCAATAATTGTCGGAGCTGCAGTCGAAGGAGGATCAACACTTTTTCCTGTGAATTATTTTGGACAGAAAGCTTACCTTTCACAAAGTTGGCAGTTGTACGGAGAAGCGTACATCGCTGCTGTTGGAAAATGCTACACGCTTGCTCCAAGTTTTCGCGCAGAAAAATCTCGAACTCGCAGACACTTGACAGAATACTGGCACATGGAAGCTGAAGCATCGTTTTGTGATTTGGAAGAGATAATGAAAGTCGAGGAAGAACTGATTACTTATATCGCGCAGAAAGTCGCAAAAGAATTGCCAGAAGATTTGAAATTTTTTGGAAGAACTCCACAAGACTTATTGAAAATCAAAACACCGTATAAAAGAATTACGTATGATGAAGCTGTAGAAATTTTGAAAAAATCTGGAGTGAAATTTTCTTGGGGTGATGACATGGGTGCAGATGAAGAAAAAATTTTAGCAAACAAATTTGAACAACCATTTTTTGTAACACATTATCCGAAAGGTGTGAAAGCTTTCTACCACAAACCTGATTCCAAAAATCCGAAAGTAACTTTGAGCAATGATCTACTTGCACCAGAAGGTTACGGAGAAATTATCGGAAGCGGAGAGAGAATTGACGACTACAATGAATTGATGAAAAGTTTGAAGGAGAGAAAAATGAATCCGAAAGATTACGAATTCTACTTGAACTTGAGAAAGTGGGGAACTGTGCAACACAGCGGGTTTGGGTTGGGAATCGAGAGACTTGTCATGTGGCTAGCGCACTTGGAACACATTCGCGATGCAATCGCTTTCCCGAGACTGATAAACAGAGTAACTCCTTAAAATCAAAACATTGAAATACTTTTTCAACATTTACCTATAACCATGCCAGAATCTAAAACAAGAGTTAAAGAGGAAGTTCGTGGAGTGGTTAAGCTTGCACTAAGTTCGTCTACATATTCCGAATTTTTTGTGAACACCCCATTCGAATATCCGCCTGAACTTCCGAGAATACATTCGGAACAAATTTCTTATTGGGAAATAAGCCACTATGTTCCACGGCAATATGTAGTCACACCCGTCGTGGAACTTTTTCTAAATGAAGAATTGGAGAGAAAATATTCTATTTTTACCAAAAGATCGAAACTCAGTGATTTTCTTGAAAAGAAAATTCATCATTACAGAATGCGTTGGGAAAAAATACCAATGAATGAAATCTCCAGAGAACACATACTCCATTACGATAGCTATCATCTTGCAAATGAATTTACAACAAAGCTTTCACTGGAAACAAGAAATATACTGCGATTATTTTCGGGACCTGGCTCTCTTTTGTAATTTTTCTTTTTTTAACTTAACAAATATATAGTACGGACTCGTGAGGTAATCAGGATAGCCTGCGAGGCTTCGGACCTCGTCGTGCGGGTTCAAATCCCGCCGAGTCCCAAAACATACTACAATAATTATTAAGTATTGCAGAAACGAGTTTAATCATATGACCAATAAAAATTTGGCTACAATAATTATTTTGTCAATCATCGGAATTCTTTTCTCTGGTTATCTAACGTACTATACATTCACAACTGGATTTGGTGCGTGCGAACTTTTCTTTTTCGGAATGCCAAGTTGTTTCTACGGACTCATCGTCTACGTGCTGATTTTCATTTTCAGTATGCTGCTGATAAGAGCCGGCTTGAAAAATAAAAAATCGATTTTGCTCGCAGCGCTTTCTCTTTTTGGAGTTGCATTTGCAGCAACGCTCACAGCATACATAATTTCAAAAGGGCCAACTTGTGCAAGTCTCTCATTCTTTGGAGTTCCACCATGCTTACTCGGACTCGTGATGTTCGCAATACTTTTTGTCTTAGCTATTTCTCTAACAAAAAAGAAATTATAATTTGAATTGAATGGTAACGATTAAGAAAAGATTTCGTGGAGTCAGACAAAATTTAAAACTCGTAAGAGCAAAAGATAGATTCCGTTTCAAGTTTAGCAAAAGAAAAGCAAAACTCAACCGAAGGTAAACGTATACAAAGTAAATTCTGTGGAATCTGAAACTAATTTCACTTCATGTGTTTGTGTGTTCCGAAATTTAGCATACACAAAACTTACATTTTATAGAAGATAAAAAATAACTATGGTCAAAAGATATCGAGCAATTCCAATTGCTAAAAATGCGAAAGCTGCGGCTGAACGCGGAATTTTGCGCTACAGAGTAATCAGACACGAAGGAGAGTTGTTGAGAGTAGCGATTACAAAAAAACCAGGACCTCATGGCGGACACACAATAATTGTTGCAAAACTGAAAGAAATTAAAGGAAAGAAGTAATTGTTTATCTTGCTCCCTTCGTCTAGACCGGTCAAGGATTCGAGCTTCTCGAGCTTGAGACGAGGGTTCAAATCCCTCAGGGAGCAATTTTCAAATGGGATAATGGTATTCCCAAAAAAGTTCCGCTTTTTTCAAAAATATTTATCACGAATTTTCATAAAAAATCAATGATAGAATGTTTTTAAATACTTCATATGACTAATAATTCATATGAAAAGTAATTCATATTTATTATTTGTAAAAGCATTTGGCAGTCCAATAAGGCTGAAAATTCTTGAACAATTGAAGAACTCTCCGAAATCTGTAATGCAAATTTGTAGTTCATTGGGTTTTGAACAAAGCAAGGTTTCTCATAATCTCAGATGCCTAATTGACTGCGGATTTGTTAAAAATAGGCGTGATGGCAAAAAAAGAATTTATTCTCTGAATAAAGAAACCGTCGTTCCACTTTTCAAAATAATTGATAAGCATATTTCAAAAAATAAAGAGCATCTAATTGAGTGTGGTGTGATTAGTGAGTAAAAAGGAGGTAGATTAAATGGCAGAACAAAATGAATTGATAGAATTCTATGGAAGAGAGTGTCCGCACTGTATGACCATGGTGCCGTTTATTGATAAACTCGAAAAGGAGACTGGTAAAAAAGTTACACGAGTTGAAGTGTGGCATCATTCTGAGAATGCTCATCTGATGCAGCAAGTTGATAAGGGATTTTGCGGTGGGGTACCATTCTTCTACAACATGAACACTGGAAAATGGCTTTGCGGCGCTGTTGACTATGGTACATTGAAACAATGGGCGTTGGGTAAGTAAATGGTAAAAGAGATAGAAGAGAAAAGCAAAAAATATTTTGTATGTGAAATTTGTGGCTTCGGTTACAATGAAAAAAATACAGCTCAAAAATGTCAGAATTGGTGTAGCAAACATAAAAGTTGCAATTTGCAGATAACAAAAAATGCAGTGGGAATTTTGAAGAGAACTATTTTTGAACCATTCAAATAAAATAATTAATTAGAAAAAAATTGTTCTGTTGTTCAAGAAACAGTCAATGTTCCTATCATTCCAAGACTTGCGTGACCGTCAATCGTGCATGTGAAAGTGAAAGTTCCTTTTTGGCTTGCAACAAAAGTTATTGTTGCCGATTGTCCCGGATTTATTGTACCTGTACCACCGTTGTATCCTTGGATGTAGAAATTGTGCTGTGAAGGATAATAACCTCCAGCGTTGTTCGTAATAGTTATTTGAACAGTGTCACCCTGATTGACTGTTATTTGGTTCGGTGTAATCGAGTAAGAAGTTTCACTTATTGAAAAAGTTCTTGTTGTTGGATTTTGTCCTGATCCAAGTCCAATCCTGATGTTACCATTTACGTCAATAGTCACGTTTGCATTAGTTGGAATTCCGAGATTCACTCCAACATTTCCATTGATGTCCATACCAACTTGTTCGTCTGTATCGGTTCGTCCTCCAGTTATGTGAACATTATTTTGAGAGTCTATGCTCACATTCGCATTCTTAGTGGTTTGAACGTGGACAACTGGAGCAAAAATATATTGACCGTTTCCAGTTAGTATTAAAGAATCTCCGGCAATAAAGTCAAAAAGTGCTGTTGAAGTTGAATTTGGATTAACAACCAGATTTGCAACGATTTTCAATTCTCCAGAAGGTAACTTTGCAACGTGAGTCCCATTCGAATCTACAACAATTACTTGTGAAATATTCAATCTGATTTGTTGGTAAGTAGTTGCGTTCAGTTGCACGTCTGCCAAAAGTTCGTTAGATGATGTCGCATTTAATGCAAGTAAATCAACTATCTTTGGAGTATTCGAAACAACAACCCATCCCTGATCTGTACTGTGAACTTCAACACTCTGAATCGTCATCTGTATGCTGCTGATACTGCTAAGATTTGCTGCAGAATCTGTCACTGCAAAAACTGCCTGACCAGTTGCTCCACTGACTGAAGTTGGAAATATTCCAAATTGAAAAGCTACGAATGCTCCTAAAACTACTACAACAATTACAGCTACTGCAATTATTGTGTTGTTCATTTTTTTCACAACTCCATTTTACGCAGGTGAGTTTACTGTGTTCACAACATCTTGTGAAGAAATTCCAGAAGTTGCTTGAGTCAGTTGCTGATCGAGGCTTGATGTCGCTTGATTTGTTAGTTGATTAACAGTTGGACTAACTCTCTGTGTGTAAAAAAGATAAACTGCAGCAACAATTACAACTACAACAATTAATCCGATTGCAAGCATTTTGTTTTTCATTTCATCCACTTCCTGCGTTCACTCCGAGTCCTTGAGTAACAGTTACGTTGCTACTGCCTGTTTCAACTTCGTGTTCTCTGAATCCAGTTGGCAATGAGATTGGTCGAATCGGAAAGTGAGCTCTTTCCCCAGCGACAACAAGTCCACATGAAGTTGCGTTCGGATTAAGTCGACATTGTTTTACAACTGTAACCCTGCATGCCATGTCATCTGTTTCACCGGGTTCGCACTGACGGCCAACGCCGATGACTCGTCCTTCCAAAATGTATGCGTTATAATTGTTATCATTCAAAGTCAGATTGCCGATCCAGAGAATTCTGTTTGCACGAATTGTCCATTGTAAGTTTATAGAACCAACTGTTGTGCCATTCGAATCTATGTCAGCTGATACTGTGTTATTTGTAACAACGATGTTTGTGAGTTTGTACGTTGTGTTATCAAAATGAAACACTCCTACTTGAACGATGCTTGGAATTCCCAGAGGAAGAGTTACATATTGACTGAGTCTTTGAATTAAAGAAGTTAGATCTACTTGAGCAACTGCAATTTTTATAACATGAACATCAGTAGAATTTGTTGTTGAAATTGCAATACCTTTTCCAACCAAATTCATCTTGTTGAAAATGGATTGCGGTCCAACACCTGAGGTTGTGTTGTTAGAATTGGATTGATTTTCATCAGCGTAAACGATACTGGAAAACGCAAGCATTCCAAAAATAGTTATTGCAAAAATCACAATTGCTGCTTTTTGAATACTGGATTTCATGTTTACCTTTTCTAAATTATGGATTTAGCCGATATTTAAAGTAATTGTTGATTTAGGGTCTAGACCCTAATGAATAAAAACATTAAAATGACCTCAGCGATATAAAAGAGGGTATGGAAGAAGAGATTAAGATATCTAAAGATCTCTTGAAAAGCGTGTCTACAGATACTAGGGTTGACATCCTAAAACTTCTCGAGCAACGATCAATGACCGCTTCAGAGATTTCACGAAGTCTGAATAAGCATGTAACAACAGTTTCAGAACATTTGGAAGTTTTGAAAAAGTCTAATCTCGTTGTTAGAATCGACAGACCTGGAAAGAAATGGGTTTACTACAAATTGTCAAAAGATGCAGACAAAATTCTTCATCCACAATCGTACTATCGATTTGCACTGATACTTTCGGTGATTGCAGCGATAGCAATTGCTTCTCTGTTTTCGTTGGTTTACTATCAAAGAACAAATCCAACTACAGTTCCAATAACTAATGTCGGATTTTTGACAGATCAAGCAAACTTGCTTCTCGACCAACAGTTACAGCAATCAACTTCTAGCATTTCAAGTACAGATGTTGTGAATACGGTTAATTCACCTACGTAATAGCTAGTGTTGTAAAAAATTTCTATAGATTGCGTAAGCTAAATTTCCAATTAACAGAGCAATAAATAAGCTGTATCCAATTCCTAAAAGAACTAAGAAGAGTAAAAGTACCGCGATAAAAATTCCAAAAATAATTTGACTCTTGGTTCCATATGGAGAAGTTTTTGGTTCGGAAACCATTATAAAAGCGTAGAAAAATGGAAGAAGTAAAAAAATATCAAATGGGCTTAGTGGTCTCAGAGAAGAGTTAAAAATAATAATAGAAATAAAAAATATTGTCAGAAATGATAGTGCAATTTTTAGTTTCATTGCTTTGTAATTAGAAATTATTAGAATAATTGAAAGTGGAAAAAAATAATTACCAAATAAAATATTTACACTGCTCCACCACTCATCTCCCAATGAGAATGCTGCTAGTGAAGTTAGAAGACCGAGAGCTGCTGGGTTAAATATGTGAGAATTTTTTATTCGGATGAAAAATTTTGAAAGCATTGCAAGTAGTCCCGCGATCATTCCGACATAAACTGGAGAATTTATTGGAGCAACTGAACCGATGATTAATCCAGAAATTGTTGCCGAGTATGGAAAACTAATTTGTTTTTTTAGATAAAAAATTTTCAGTGTGGTGTCAACTAAAGTTGTTGTTAGGATAGCTGCAACTAGATTAAGTGGAAAAATATTTTGTTGAAAGCTAGCTACTACAGCAAGAAAAGAAAGAAGAATTATCGTAATAACATACATCGAACTAAAAAATTTCCTGAGTTCCATAACTATTTATTAAATATCGGATTCGAAAGTTATTAACGCAGGGGTCGCCTAGTCTGGTCAATGGCGTCAGGCTTAGGACCTGATGGCTTAGTGCCTTCGTGGGTTCGAATCCCACTCCCTGCATTTCTCAGACATCAACAAAAACTTCTTCGTTCTCGATTTTTGTTTTGTAAGTTTTCAAATCGTCTGTGGCCCAAGGTGTATCTTCTTGAACTTTCCCAGTGGCGAATTCAAATCTTGCACCATGCCATGGACAAACAAGAATTTTTCCATTTGATTCAATCTGCCCCTCATGCAATGGACCTTCTTCGTGTGTACAATGTTCTTGTATCGCGTATACTGAATCACCAGATTTAATTAAACAGATTTCTTCTCCTTCGGGCTCAACGAGCATCAATCCACTTTTTGGAAAATCAGAAACTTTTGCAACTTTTTTCCACGCCACTGATTCACCTTTTATCTAGTTATATAAGGCTTATTAATAAATTATTTTCGTGAACTTTTATGGTTAAAAGAGAAGGACTTCCTGAAATAAATGAACTCGTTCTTTGTACAGTTGTGAGAATCACTCCTTATGCTGCTTGGGCAAAGCTTGATGAGTATCCGAATGTCGAGGGGATGATCCACGTTTCTGAAGTTGCAGGTAAATGGGTTCATGATATCCGCGAATTCGTCAAACAAAACAAACAATATGTTTGCAAAGTCATGCGAGTCGACCCTCAAAAGAATGTTATCAATCTTAGCATGAAACGTGTTTCAAAATTCGACGAGAAAGAAAAAATAAATGCGGTTCATCGTGAAGAACGAGCTGAAAAAATTTTAGAGCAAGCTGGCAATTCACTGAAAAAAAATCTGAATCAATCCTATGAAGAAGTTGGATTTTTGTTACAAGAAAAATTTGGAGAACTTTATGCTGCATTCGAAGAAATAAACAACGATAAAACAATTCTTGCAACTCTTGAAATTCCAGAGAAATGGCAGAAAGCACTCTTAGCTGTTATTGAAAAAAGTTTCAAGGAAAGAGAAATAATTTTGAAAGCGGAACTTGAACTGAAAAGTTATAAAAGTTCTGGACTGAACGACATCAAAAAACTTTTGAAGGAAATTGAATCTACTGGTGTGCATGTAACTTACATTTCTGCGCCGAGATACTTGCTAAAAATGAAAACAAACAATCCAAAGTCTGATGAGAAAAAAATGAGAGAGGATTTAGAAAAAATAATGCAGGAATCTAAAGAACTGCAAGTTGAAAGTTCCTACAGGTTTGTAAAATGAAAATGAGAAGATGTGTTTCTTGCAAAACTTACACGTTCAAAACCATCTGTCCAAAATGCAATTCACCAACAGAGAATCCAAATCCACCAAAATTTTCTCCGCAAGACAAGTACGCCAAGTACAGACGGCTGACGAAAGAAAATTAATAAAGAGTCGACTCCAATTAATATTTAGCATTTTATGGTCACGAAGATTATTGAGTTCGAAAAACCTAAACTAAAAAATCCAATATTCATCGAGGGTCTTCCTGGCGTTGGCAATGTTGGAAGAATTGCTGCAGGTTATCT
>DAIDAX010000017.1 GCA_027310405.1 bacterium
CCTTTGTTCAGAATAATGAACAATTACCCAACCCCAACTTACCCCCATTTACAGCCTTCTATCAGACTAGTACGGATCCATTGTTGCACTCGGAATTAATTCCAAATCAGTTTCAGTATTTTTATGGATTCTCAACTTGGTTGAACACTACAATAATAAAAATTAACTCCGATGGCATGCGAGATGTTGAATATACAATTGAAAAACCGTCAAATACTGTCAGAATAGCTGTATTAGGAGACTCATTTACATTTGGCTGGGGCGTTAATCTTAGTCAAAGTTATCCGAAAATTTTGGAAAATGAATTAAACGACATGAATTCCACAAAGAAATATCAAGTGATGAATTTTGGCGTTCCTGGGTACAACACATTAGAAGAAGCGGAACAATTCAAAGATAAAGGAATGAAATACAATCCAGATGTTGTTATTGTTGGTTATGTTCCTGGAGATCCGCAAAATAATTCAAAACTTGAGAAATACGTAAATTTGGTATATAAAAATATTTCATGGGTTGGGGGTTCTGAACGTCAGAAAGAAGTCTTGGCAAACAGAATGATTTATGATATGTTGACAGAGGATATGGTCAAAAACTTCCAACAAAATATGAATGGAATTGTACTCGGACCATTAACAGAACTTGGTAATCTATCTATTCAAAAAAAGTTTAGAGTTGCTATTGTCTACATTCGTGATGTGTCTACTGCAGAAAAAATGGAAATCGATAATGTCGCTAAGAAATTTAATTTTTGTGTAATCGATACCGAGTCCGAGTTAGACAAGTATCCACTGAGTGTTAGATACTTAAGTCCAGGTGATCAACATCCGAATCCTTTCGAACACCAATTAATAGCAAATATCATTTTCAATGGACTAGCCAATCAACATTGTCTGCCGACATAAAAATTTAAATCTAAATTGACAATTCTAAAATGTGAAAGACCTTTTTCGTTCCTTCAAAGAATTGGTTCAGTACTTATACAAAACCAAAAAATGGTGGTTAATTCCTGTTGTTCTGTTTTTGATAATTATCGGATTGTTAATTATCGTAAACACAATAACACCAGTTCCGATTTTCATTTATCCACTTGCTTGAATGAATAGAGAACACTTTTATTCTTGAAACAAATATTTTAATTGTGTCGAAATTTTTGAATCTATTAAAAAAAATTAATTCCGAACTGATATCTTTGTTCAACTTTTTGTTCTCTATACCAATTTATTTTATTGGAGTTGGTATCTCTTTTCTATTTTGGAAACTGTCTGCAGCTAGAAAAAAATCAACAGAACGCAAAAAGACAAATTGGGTAATGCCAAAAAAGGATGAGAATGAAGATTATAAAAAACAATATTGATGTTTGTTATGTACATACTCGGAATTTCCTGTTACTACCATGATTCTGCAGCATGCCTAATAAAAGACGGAAAGATTTTAGCGGCTGCTGAGGAAGAAAGATTTTCCAGAAAAAAACATGACAATGACTTTCCATCTAAAGCAATAAAATTTTGTCTCAATAGTCAAAACATAACTGGAAATAATTTGGATCATGTAATTTTTTACGAAAAACCTATAGTAAGATTCGACAGGATTTTGCAAACCTTCGTAGAAAGTTTTCCGCATTCTTTTCTTTATTTTTACGATACAATTCCATCTTGGCTAAACAAAAAATTCAGAATAAAGTCAACAATCAGAAAAGAAGTTGGTTTCAAGAAGGATATTCTATTTGTTGATCATCATACTTCGCATGCAGCTAGTACATTCTTCTGTTCACCATTCGATGAAGCGGCGATCTTAACAGTAGACGGCGTAGGTGAATGGGCAACTGCATCACTCTCGCGTGGGAAAGGAAATAAAATTTTCCGACTAAAAGATTTGAATTTCCCAAATTCACTTGGTCTTTTTTATGCAACACTGACAGCTTTTCTAGGTTTCAAAGTGAACAACGACGAGTACAAAGTCATGGGATTGGCTTCATATGGAAAACCAACTTACATGAAAAAATTTGGACGTTTGTTAAAAATTTTTCCAGACGGGAGCATCGAATTGAATTTGAAATATTTTAATTTCGAACAGGGTCGTCAAATGTGGAGTAAAGAAATGGAGAAATTACTTGGACAGCCGAGAAAACTAGATGATAAAATAAATCAAAGACATCAGAATATTGCTGCCACACTTCAAAAAATTACCGAAGACGTATATTTCAAAATGGCTAACCATCTTTACGAACTCACAAAATCAAAAAACCTTTGTGTAGCTGGAGGAGTTGCATTGAATAGTGTTGCGAATGGAAAACTTTTCGATAAGACTCCATTCAAAAATATTTTTGTACAGCCTGCATCTGGGGATTCTGGTGGAGCAATGGGTGCTGCACTTTATGCATGGCATCAAATACAAAATAAAAAAAGAAAATTTCCTTTGCAACATGCTTACTGGGGTCCTCAGTTTTCTCAGAAAGAGATTTTAAAATTTTTGCACAAAAATAAAATCAAATACAAAAAACTTTCACGCAAACAACTTTTGAAGATTGTAGCTAAATCAATAAACGAAGATAAAATTGTCGGCTGGTTTCAAAATGCTATGGAATGGGGTCCGAGAGCACTTGGCAACAGAAGTATTCTTGCAAATCCGATCAATCCAAAAATGCGTGATATTGTGAACGACAAAATCAAACACAGGGAAGACTTCAGACCTTTTGCCGGAACAGTTTTGCAGGAAGATGTCAACAAATACTTTGAAGTTCCAGAAAAAAATCATCGTTCTCCGTTCATGCTTTTTGTTTTCAAAGTAAAACCCGAAGCACGAAAATTAATTCCTGCGATAACACACGTCGACAAAACTTGTAGAATACAAACAATTTCGCGAGAACAAAATCCATTATACTACGACCTCATCAAAGAATTCAAAAAAATTACAGGAGTTTCTGTTGTGCTCAACACTTCTTTCAACTTGAAAGGTGAACCAATTGTTTGTACTCCCGAAGAAGCTTACAACAATTTCATAAAAACTCCAATGGACTATCTTGTCCTTGGAAACTTTTTAATCAGCAAATAGTCAATGTTAATTTACGACATGAATGAAATTTAAACAAACTTTGGAAAAAAATAAAATAGAAATTATCTTGTTCTCTCTCATTTTCACATTCGTTTTGATTAAACTCCTGCACGCACATCCAATTTCTTCCGACGAAAATATCTACTACTTGATGGCAAAGTATGTCTCCCAAGGCGTGCTTCCGTATGTCAATTTCAACTTTGCCCATCCTCCGCTACAAGTATTTTCAATTGCTTTGTTGTTCCGCACATTCGGAATAAATTTTGTAGTCGCAAAACTGTCAACATTCATTCCTAGTTTTGTGTCAGCGATATTAATTTTCCTTATCTCAAAAAATTTATTCAACAAAAAAATTGCGATAATTGCAACAATATTTTTTGCACTAGCGCCGCAGTTTCTTGCTGCTTCTGATCAAGGAATCGGAATGTGGGAAGTTGTCGCATTAATTTTGTTGTCGGCTTATGCTACGCTCAAAAACAAAATAAAATTTTCTGCACTCGCATTCTCATTAGCAATATTCTTTCGCTATTTGGCGATTTTTTATTTTCCGTTTTTAATTTTGTTGGCAATTTTGAAAAAGAAAAATGCTAAACAGTTTTTTCTATTCACTATTTTATTTTCAGGAATAATTTTTACAGTGTCTTATGCAATCTTTGGATACGAATTCATAAATCAAACAATCTTATTCCAAATTTTTTCAAAACTTGCTTACACTGTTAACTTTGGTTATACTTATTTGCCGATGGTGTTGTTCACAATTTTCCTTGAAGCTGTTTCGCTACTATACGCTTACATCTACAAAAACAAAACTTTACTTTTATTTTCTGCCTATCCACTGATTTATGATCTATCCTTAATTCTGGCTTTCAAAAATATAGTTTACTTTTATTTTTTGCCGTCTCTACCTTTCGTGATGATTGCTGCAGCTACAACTTTTTCAATGACGTTCAAATCAAAGCAAAAACTATTTGCTCTAATTATTCCGGCGATAATTCTGGTTTCAATTTTCCAAAACATACCGACATATGAAGTCTATCTAAACCCAGCAAGCTCAACCAGCTTTTCGCAGATAGAACAGATTGTTTTGAACAACACTTCACCTCAGGATAAAATTTTTGGAGAATCTTCGATGACAGATTATGTCTCATTTGTCACTGGTAGAGCAATTGCTGGGAATTACTTGGATTCATTTGACGCCTACCTGCAATATCAAAACCCGCAAATCGTTGTGCAAAATCTGGAAAAGAATAAATCGAAAATAATCATCGATCAAGGTAATTTTTATCAATTACAGCCCATAATCGGAACATTCATACAACAAAACTACAAATTACTAACGACTGTTTACGGAATCCAAATCTACAACGTCTTGATAGAAAAATAGAATGGTTTAAATTAAAGACAAATCAAAATAAGACTAGATGGGAAGGAAGAAAGGCCAGTCTGTTTTCAAAGAATTTCGTGTAACTTTTGATCCGAAAGATTTGATCTATCTAGTAATCCTTGGACTGTTTCTGGCATTCAATTACTACGGTTTCATTTTGAATTTTATCTTGCCGATCTTTAATCCAGGCTTAGCAATGGTAAAAACTGCATTGTTGATTGGAACTTCTGCGACTTGGATTGTTTACGCTTGGATTGTGAGAACTAGTAAATTTTTCAAACATACAATAACAAAACAAACGAAACTGAAAATCGGTTCGTACTTGATGGTTCTAACTTTTCTTGTTGCATACCAAGCTGTATTTTTGATTCAGACTCCGGTTGTTTCTGCTGCAATTGGTTCAGGATGTCCTAGCTACACTATAGCAGATTTTGGGAATGCTGTAAACGGCGCTGCAACAATTTCAACAAACACACAACTTACGGGCAACATGAATTATTCGAGCCTGACTGTCAATTCTGGAGTACAGCTTGATGTTTGTGGGTACACTGTGAGAGTTAATGGAACTTTGACAAACGTGGGAACGATAACGGACACGTGTAAAGGAGGAGCAATAGGCGGTGCAGGATACGGAGGATGCCCGTCTGGAGCGTCAACTACTCAGGCTGGTGGCGCTGGTTCTGCTGGAGGAACTGGATTGATGAGCGGTGCTGGTACAGGTGGAGGTGGCGGTGGTGGAGGGGGAGGTTATGTTTCAGCATCAACTACATCATACTGCGGTGGTGGGGGAGGAAGTGGCGGTAAGGGAGGCGGAGTTGTTACAATCTTTGCCTTGACGCTTAATAATACTGGTGCGATTCAGGCAAACGGGAATTCTGGATCAAGTGGAACAACAGGAAGTACGCTTGCTGGATCTGGTGGAGGTGGAGGGGGAGGAAATGGTGGAACTGTAAGTGTTACATATAACTCTTTAATTAATGCAGGAACGATTCAGGCAAATGGTGGTGGAACAGGAGGAGGAGCAGCTTCATCTGGTGGAGCGGGTTCGCCACTTGCAGCAAGCGGAGGTGCTGGAGGAGGTCCTAGCGGAGGAAGTGGCGGAACTAGCGGAGGAAGTGGCGGACCAGGTGGAACTACAAGTGGTGGTGGGGGAGGAGCAACTGGCTCACCTGGCGGAGCGGGTGGAAATGGTGGGGCTGGAGCGAGTGGAGCTACAACACAAACTATGAGTGGAGGAAGCTACAACATCACTTCAAGTTGCACTATAGACAGCAGCAGTACAGTTGATGTACAAGGAAATGTCAATGTCAACAATGCACTTTCACTAAATACTGGTGCATGCATTTCCACGACAAACAACTTCAACGTCAACACGAACAGCGTTACGCTGACTGGAACAAACACGAGAATCATTGTGAAGAGTCAGGCCAACATTATCGGTGGAACTTACATAACTGTCGGTTCCGGCTCTTGCATAAAAATTGCAACTGGAACTTGTTCGCAAGTAACTACGTGTTAAAAATCTTTTTTCAGCAAGTGAGATTTTCAAAAATTTCATCCTGCGCGTTCTGGCAAGAATTCGAAACGACTTTGATGTGATCGATCGTGCCATTCAACTGTATGGTGCTGAGAACGATTTTTTTTCCGGGCAATAAATCAGAATCAACAACAAGTCCAGCAAAAATTGTTGTACTGTCAACGAAATCGAGTCGAGTGGGAAATATTTTTCCGAGATTTACTGAACCAGTGTTCTCAATCGTTATGTTCAACTGTCCGGAGCAGATCGCGTTGAGAATTTTTAGAGAAGCACCAGAGCAAGATGAAGAAACTGTTGGAGTGTAGTTACCGAGCAGGGGATTGATTGAAATTGTTGCTTTCTGTTTGTTGTATTCTACCCAGACAAAAGCTATTCCCAAAATAATTATCAAAAAAATTATTCCGAATGTTTTTTTCATCAGAGATTTTTTCATAAGCAATTCCCATTCACTTAACTAGAATAATAATTGTAGTTTAAAACTTTTACTGGAGTGTTGCTGTTCCCATTTCCACCGTTGCCCAACTGCCCAGCTGTTCCGTATCCCCAACAATATGCAGAACCGTCGGATAGAAGAGCGCAAGTGCTACCTATGTCCGCGGAAATCGAAACGACGTTTTTCAAATTAACAACGGGAGTCGGAGTATTTCTGTCAGAGTTGTCGCCTGTGCCGAGCTGCCCGTACCTGTTCCATCCCCAACAGTCAACTGTCCTGCTAGACAGAAGTGCGCATGAATGAGAATCGCCGACAGTAATTTCAACAACGTTCTTCAAACCAGTAACTGCAGCCGGAGTGTAACTATCAACATTCGAACCGTCTCCTAGTTGTCCTTCTTTTCCTCTTCCCCAACATTCAACAGTTCCACTCGGCAAAAGAGCACAAGTATGAGAACCGCCGGCAACAATCTGCACAATATTATTCAAACTATTTACAACTCGTGGTGGTTCGGACAAAGATGTTCCGCCAGTTCCGATCTGCCCGTTGATGTTCGCACCCCAGCAAACTGCTTGTCCAGAAGAAAGAATTGTGCACGCGTAATTTTCTCCTGCTGAAATTGAAGTTGCATTTTCTATTCCGATAACTTTTGTCGGTGTTGTTCCGTAGCCAAATCCCCAGCAAAATATTTCTCCAGTTTGGCTGAGTGCACATGTGTAAAATTGTCCAGATGCGATTGACGTAAAATTAACAGATGCGACAACTTGCTGTGGAATATCTGAACTAGTTTTTGTTCCATCACCAAGTTCATCGTCAACATTGTTCCCCCAACAAAATGCAGTTCCGTTTTTCAACAACGCGCAACTATGTGTTTGTCCTGTGCTAACTGCAATCGCGTTCGACAATCCGACAACTTTTACTGGAACGTTGCTGCTCTGATTCGTTCCGTCTCCGAGCTGACCCGCAGAATTAAATCCCCAACAATAAGCAGAACCGCTGCTAGTAACTGCACATGTGTGATAGACACTTCCTGTTGATGTTACACC
>DAIDAX010000018.1 GCA_027310405.1 bacterium
GCTTATTGGACTATGCAACAAACTCGCGCTGCAGACGAACCACCCACAAGATTCTACAGATGTAAAGAATGTAACCACACTTGGCGTGAATATGCGTAACGTTTCATAAAATTTATAAAGCACTCTTCACAATAGTTTAAGTCATGCCAAAATACGAACTTCCTAAACTTCCTTACGATTACAATGCTCTTGAACCATTCATCTCCACAAAAATAATGACTCTGCATCACACTAAGCATCATCAAACGTATGTAAATGGTGCAAATGCTGCACAAGAAAAATTGGAGAAAGCTAGAAAGGGCGAAATAGAAATTGACATGAAAGCGGTACTTCGTGATTTCAGTTTTAACTTGTCAGGTCACATACTACATTCGAACTTTTGGCCAAACATGGCACCTTCTGGAAAAGGCGGTGGAACTCCTGGAGGAGAAATTGCAGATGTGATAAATAAAAATTTTGGAAGTTTTACTGCATTCCAAAAAGAATTTTCAACTGCTGCAAAAACTGTTGAAGGAATTGGTTGGGCAATTCTTATGCTCGATCCAATGACAAATGCGCTGCATGTCGTACAAATCGAAAAACACAATACTGCCGCAATTTCTGGACTGAAACCATTACTCGTTCTCGATGTATGGGAACACGCGTATTATTTGCAATACAAAAACGATCGCGCAACTTATGTCGATAAATGGTGGAATGTTGTAAACTGGGATGACGTTGAAAAAAGATTTATTCTTTAATTTTCCACTTTGAACTATGTCATCAATAATTTTAATCTTGCTTGGTGTGCTAGAAATTTTTGCAGGCGCAATTGTCTATTTTCACTACTTTCCAATTTTTGTTGTCTTTCTCTGGTTCGGAGCTATCTACATTGTAAAAGGAATCTGGTCTGTCGTTTCCTCTGTAGCAGTTGGAAATTTTTTTGATTGGATGGGAGCAATAGATTTTCTTGTAGGCTTGACAATGATTTCAATTTTCTATGGAAATATTTTTTGGTTTTTCTGGATAATCGGTTTGGCGCATTTGTTAAAAGGAACCTACACAATCATTCTGTCGATTTAGAGTCTACAAAGTACATGCACTGAATCCGCAATTAGGACAAGTGACGCAACCTTCTTGATGCATGAGAATTCCCTGACATTCTGGACAATTCGTAAGTTGATTCATTGCACTCTTGGTCACAGATTTTAGTTGACCAACTCCAACTTCAACAGGTCTGATAATTCTTTCCTCTTCATGTGTTGGCTGGATTTGCTCTTCCATTTTCCCACTCTCTTCTTTCACCAAATGCAACACTTCTTTTTGTCTGCTTCCGCTGCGATAAACAGTAATGCTCTTGCATCCAGTTTGCCAAGCCTGTAAATAAGCAGTGAGAACGTCTTCTTTTGTTGCATCATTCGGAAGATTTATTGTCTTGCTTATACTGTTGTCGTTGTGTTTTTGGAACGCAGCTTGTATACGCACATGATCTTCAGCTTTAATGTCGAGCGAAACAACAAAAATCTTTTTGATGTCTTCTGGAATTCCTGGAATATTTTGTACTGAACCTTCGCGTTCAATTTGTTCTATTAACTTCTCAGAATACAGATTTTGTTCTCTCAAAACTTTTTCCAGATGTTTGTTGATATAGTATAGACTTTGTCCACCCATGACTTGAGACTTCTGATAAACTAGAGCAAAGTAAGGTTCGATTCCACTTGCAACATCGCAGATCATGCTTATACTTCCAGTCGGTGCAATGCATGTCAGTGCAGCATTTCTCATTTTAATGTTCGGATAAAAAACACTCTTCTCCCAATTTGGAAACACTCCCTTTTCTTCTGCGAGTTCCTGCGACATCTTGTGTGCATTCTCGTTGATGAATCCCATCACTTGCTCTGCGAGCAACATTGCTTCGTCCGAATTATAAGGAATACCCAATTCAATTAACATGTCGGCCCAACCCATTACACCCAAACCAATTCTTCTATTTCCGCGAAAAACTTTATTGACTTTATCAACCGGAAAATCCGTAAGCTCAATGACATCGTCGAGCATGCGAGTTGCAGTTCGTACAACAAATCTTAATCTGTCCCAATTCACCGTTCCATTCTCAACGAATTTTTCCAAATTTATCGAACCAAGATTGCAAACATCACCATCGTGCAAAAATTGTTCACCACATGGATTGCAAGCTTCAATTCTTCCCAAGCCAGGAACTGGATTTGTTCGGTTGACTTCGTCGAGAAAAATTATTCCCGGTTCTCCATTTCTCCATGCCGCAGAAATTATTTCTTCCATTATTTCTCTCGGGGTTATTCTTTCTTCTTTTGTTGTCAGAACCACATCGTACTCGTCACGTTCAATTCTTCGAGGCAACATTTCTTGTCCACGCCACTCGCACATCCATGGATTCGGATCATTCTCCAAAACTTTTTGCATGAAGTCGTCAGTGACAGCTACAGAAATGTTAAAGTTTCGAATGTCTCCTTCATGTGCCTTGCAATGAATAAATTCCAAAATGTCCGGATGCTTTACGCTCATGACGCACATGTTCGCTCCATGTCTTCCCTGTTGTTTGATCACGCCAAATGCTTTGTCATATACTCTTAGAAATGAAACTGGACCTGAAGCAACACCACGCGAACGTACAGCTGCTGAACCCGCGGGTCTCAACAAATGAAATGGAAATCCTAAACCAGAACCAGCTTGCTGCAACAAAGATGCGTCACGAAGAGTTGTGAAAATTCCATCCATGCTGTCTTCAATATGCAAAACTATACAGTTGGAAACGAGTCGAGTAGATGCACCTGCATTTGTGATTGTTCTACCCGCAGGTAAAAATTCCAAACTCGCCATTACTTCCCAAAACTCTTTTTTAATTTTTTCAATTTCTTGTGCAGATTTTTCATACTTCTCTTCGACGTCTGCTACAGCGATTGCAACTCTCTCAAACATTTCTTCCGGAGTTTCAATTACATGCCCATCAAGATCTCTTAACAAATAACGTCCAGCCAAAATTCTGAGAGCGTTAAGACTCAACGACTTCATTCTTGTTAATCTTCCACTCAAAAGTTCTCTTACTTCATCCCTTATCTTTGTTCGTTCTTGTCTGTACAGAATGTAAGCTTTCGCAACTTTTGCATGACCGTTCTCAATCAAAACTTTTTCCACAGTATCCTGAACGTCTTCAACAGTTGGAGTTCTGTAATTGTTAAACTCCTTGTCGATAATTTTTACAACTTGTTGAGCAAGTTCGTCGGCTCTTGCTTTGTCAGTTCCACCAACCGCTTGTACAGCTTTCCATATTGCAGAAGAAATTTTTTCCGGATTGAAGCTTACGATTTGTCCGTCACGTTTTCTAATCTTTGTGACCGTCATCTTTTTCCTATGAATTTTCTCCGACAACTAATAAAAGAATTTTACACTGAGCAAAACATATGTTGTTGTATATAGAATTATTTAAAAATACAAGTTATTGTATACTATACATTGTATTTAGAAAAATTGAGTTGACACAATGAGGTGCCCATTCTGTAACAGCAGTAAAATCAAAGTAGTTGACAAGAGAGAAAGTGGAGAAGATGCAATTCGAAGACGAAGAGAATGCGAGAGTTGTAAAAAAAGATGGACGACTTATGAAAAAATTGAACTTCTACCTATAGTTGTTGTCAAGCGTGATGGCAGATTGGAGTCTTTCGATAGAAATAAAATTCGTTCTGGGATAATGCGTGCGGTTGAGAAAAGACCAGTGTCTCCGGATAAAGTCAACGACATTTTGAACGATGTTGAAAACGAAATTCGCAGTCGAGGAAAATCAGAGATAAAATCGCGCGAGATAGGTGAACTTGTCATGAACAAATTGAAGAATGTCGATGAAGTTGCTTACATCAGATTTGCATCAGTTTACAGACAGTTCAAAGCAGTTGAAGATTTCGAAAAAGAATTGAAAGAACTAAAGAAAAAATAATTCAGGAAGATATATGAAAAAAATAATGTGGAATAAGTTTGATCGTGGTGTGTTTCTAGTAAATGTTTTGGGACTAATATACGATACTATTAGTGGAAAAATTATCATTGGTAAAAGAGAGAAAGATCCTTACATAAAACAACTGGAGTGGAGTTTCCCAGGAGGGAGACCAGCTTACAAAGATGATTTAGAAAATTATCTTAAACAGGAAACAAAAAAGAAAACGAACTTGGAGATCGAAATCGAAAAAATTATTTTTGCAAAAACCTACCCAGAAGATAGACGATTTTTATCAATTTATTATTTAGCTAAAACATTGAACAAAGAAGAAGCAAAAGCAGGTGAGAAGTTTACAGAAATAAAGTGGATAAACCCTACTGCAGTTATGAAATATTTTACTACCTCTGTTCATCCGCAGTTATTGAAATTTTTGAAGGAATTGAAGAAAAAATAATTTTTTAAAATTCTTCGCCAACAAAATCATTTAATTTGTATTGAAAATCAGAATCCGATTTTATTTGTTTGCGATTTTTCAAAATTTCTCTAGCCAAAAGCCAGAATAAAGTTCCAAGTGACCTCTTGCTTTTGTTATTTGCTGGAATGATTAAATCTAAATCGCGAGTTTCATTGAATGTATCAGCTATTCCAATAACAGGAACTCTCGCTTTGACTGCTTCTTTCAAAACCTGATAATCTGTCAATGGATCAACAATTAACACAGCTTCTGCTTCGAAATATTTTTTGAATCGTGGATTAGTCAAGGTTCCCGGCAAAAATCTTCCGAGAACAACTTCAGATCCGATAACTTCTGCAAATTTTTTTATTGCATCATGGGCAACTGATTTTCTGCCGACAACAAGTATTTTGTTCAATCTCGAAAGATATTGAGCCGCAGTCTGAATTCTTTCGTCGATCATTTTCAAATTCAAAACAGCCAAACCATCTGGACGGATTTTGTAAATGAATTCCCTCATCTGTGCAGTTCTTTGTTTCATTCCGATGTGTATGCCGCTGGCTAAGTATTTTTCTCTCGGTATCAATAATTTCTCGGGCATAGAAAACTATTACAACTCTTCAATTTTTAAACTTTCAGAATCAGCCTATGTAAGATATCTTTTCTTTTTCGTCTTCTGGCTTTGTCTGCGGAGCTTGAGATTTCATAAGCTGTTGCATCGTTTGTCTCTCGATGTTCTGCATTTTCTTCATGAACTCTTCTATTTCCTTTACTTTCTTGTCGAGTTCTTTCATATCGATGTTGATTTTCAAAAGTTTTGAAAGTACTTTCAAAACTTCTTCAGCTGCTTTCGGATCAGGAATTATTGGATAACCAACAGTTTCTCCGAGCAATGATACGCCTTTGATTCCATAATATTTTCCCAAACCAAGCAACAACCCGCTTGCTCCAACAATCGTACCAACTTTACTACCTGATTCAAAATCAATTCCCATTCCAGAATATTTTTTAACAAGTTCTGGTTCACTGACAGCACCGATAACTTTCGGTTTCGTAACTGGTTCTCCTGTTGTAAGACCAGCAAGAGTAAACATATCTTTCGCTCCATACTTTCTCACAAAATCCAAAACTTCATAAACTATTTCATAATGTCCTTCGGGGTCTATACTCTGTGAGTCTCCGACAAGTATGATCAAATCTCTCTCTCCACTTTTTTTTGCTTTGTAATAATAAAATTCGTTTTTCAAAACATGGACAGCAGATGACTGGTGCATCAAAACAAAAGGCATGAAGTGAGACGATGTTAGGTCGGCAAACTTTTTCATCTTCAACTGTTCAGCAAGATAACCTGCAGCAATTCTTCCAACATTGCCAACGCCAGGAAGACCCTCAATGAATATTGGATTTTTTAGTTTAGGTTTTTCGAACTCAATAATCTTCGTGACCATAAAAT
>DAIDAX010000019.1 GCA_027310405.1 bacterium
GTTCTGCGTTTGATAGTTGCTGTTGTTCTCGGCGCTATTGTGGGAATCGAGAGACAACTGAAACACAAACCAGCAGGCTTGCGCACACACATGCTCGTCTCCCTCGGTGCAGCACTTTTTGCAATTTTGTCTGTAACTTATTTCAGTTCGAGTGCTGGAGTGGCTTCCGGAATAATTACAGGAATTGGTTTCATCGGTGCAGGAAGCATAATCGCTCTTGGCAGACACGTTCAAGGATTGACAACTGCTGCGAGTTTGTGGTCGGTAGCTGCAATTGGATTTGCTTCTGGACTTGGTGCATACGAACTTGCAATCGCCGCAGCAATAATTGTTTTCATTGTTTTGCAAATGTGGAGAATAGAAAAGTACATCAAGTGAACTGTTACTTTAGACGGACCAAAACTTTCTCGTTTTTACAAACTGTCTCTCTGCAGCGAGAATCTCTTCTATTAGTTCCTTGTCATTCAGATACGGTTTTGCAAGAATTCTCTGTGCAGTCGTCGGTCCGATTCCTCTTCCAGCAAAAGCGATTGCAGCTTTCTTTCTGTAAACTAAAAACAAGTCTGCACGTTTGCGCATGTTCTCGTACTGTCTTCTTTCCTCGGCAGTGATTTCTGATTTTTTCAGAACTTTCTTCACGATTTTTCTTCCCATCGTCCATCTTTCCTTCAACGTTGCAAGAAGTTTCGCTCCGCATTTTCTGCATTTCACTTCTTGTGAAATATTTTTCACAACAAAAACTTCGTCCCATTCTCCACAGTTCAAACAAACGAGTCTTACTTTCGTTGTGAGCAAACGTTTCTCGTAAAGTTTCAAAACTTCCAGATTCGGTTTCTCCGGTCCTATAACTTCTGTGTACTTGTGTTTCACTCCGATTCTTCCGATTGGAGATAAACCAGTTTCAAAAACTACAGAAATTTCTTTCGATTGAATCTTTCTCAAAATTTCTTCGGCTTTGTCAATGTCGAGTTTTTCTGTCTCGAGTTCTTTCAAAGTTTCTTTGTGTATCGGTGTGTCCGCATAGTCGCTGATAATTTTTTTCATTGTGAATTTTCCGAACTCTGCATTTCTTGCAATCGCACCAAATCTTTTTGCAACGTGAACGAACTTCCAATCAAAAAGTTCGCTGTGTGACAAACTCATCTCGAGAAAACTTCTGAAATGTTCTGGATTGGATTCGAACAAAACATTTTTCAGAACGTCTAAATTTTTCGACTGCATTTGAATCATGATTCTGTAAGGATCAGTTTTCAATCCAACGCTTCCAAGGCGATTCGCAAGTTGCGATGTAATAAATCTTCCAAGAGTTTCATTTACGTTTGTTCCGTAACAAGTATGCATCACGATCAAGTTTTCAAAATCTTCGACAAGAATAGTTTTATCATCAGGTACTGTTCCAAATTTTTTCTGTTGTTTGACAAGAGAAATCATTTCTTTTATGCATTTGTGATCAATTGGATAAGCATTAACTAAATCTGCAATTATTTCTTCATCTGAATCTTTGTGCAGAATTTTTTGTAAAATTATTGAGCGCAGTCTTCCAACTTCCTGTGCAACTTCGTACGGAACTGGAATTAATTCTCCTTCCCATCCAGGAATCGCAGCTTCGATATCTTCAGTTGGTTCAACAAGAACAGAATCGGTTTCAATTGAAATTATTTTGTAAGCTTCACCTTTGAGAATAAATGTTGTATTCACTTGCCCGTGTAGTGCAACGAATTCTTCATCGAGTGAACCGACGAACGAGTTGTCAAGAATGTTAATTACTCTGTAATGTTTCACATCTGGAATTGTTGATAGTTGCGAGAAATAATATTCGAACCCTCTTCGTTTTTTTCCGATGTCTTTGTTGAGAAAAATTAATCCAATTCTTTCCAGAAGTTTGCAGGTTGCGAGAAAATCCTGATAGCTCAATGTGTTGAATGGATAAGCGCGTCTGATTATATTGTAAGCTTTTTCCAAATCAACTCTACCGAAATCAAAAGTCAATCCAATTATTTGATGCGCAAGAACATCGAAAGAATTTTTGTGTGAAACAATTTCTTCGAGTTCTCCAGCGAGAGATTTTCTTGCAATGACTGCAGATTCGAAAATATCATCCTCATCTGTGGAAATTAAAATTCCTTTGCTGATTTTTTGTAATTCGTGTCCGCTTCTTCCAACTCGTTGAATGAATTGTGAAACTTGTCGAGGAGACATGTACTGCAAAACCAAATCCACACTTCCAATGTCAATTCCAAGTTGAAGACTGCTTGTGGAAATTAACGCTTTCAGTTTTTCAGTTTTGAAATCTTTCTCGGCTTTGATTCGGATTTCTTTGCTCAAACTGCTGTGATGAATTGCCGCTGGAAATTTTCTGTCAATCGTTTTTATTCTGCTCGCAAGAATTTCTGCAAACTCTCGAGTGTTTGTGAAAACAAGAGTTGATCGAGAATCTTCAATCATTTCCATTATCGTTCTCAGTCTTGCTGCAGTTTCTTGCGAAGAAAATATTTTTTCTGCAATTTTTTTGTCTTCAGGCTTTGTTCTTGGATTTACAACTTTTACTTCCATCTGTTTTGTCGTTTCTGCCTGAATTATATTTACTGCTTTTCCCCCAGCAAAAAATGCTGCAACTTTTTCTGGCTCACCAACTGTAGCCGAGAGCATTATCAATTGAAAATCTCCGCAGAGTTCTTTCAATCTTTCAAGTGCAACTGCAAGTTGTACTCCACGTTTGCTGTCAGCGATTTCATGCACTTCGTCGAGTATAACATATTTTACGTTTCGCAAATGCTCTCTGAATTTTTTCGCAGTGAGTATCGGTTGCAGAGTTTCGAGAGTTGAAATCAAAAGATTCGGAGGAAACTCGAGCTGCAATTTTCTTTCGTACTGCGATGTGTCTCCGTGTCTTACAGAAACTTCAAGTCCAGTTTGTTCTCCCCACCAAAGTAATCTGTCGAGCATGTCTCTGTTCAATGACCGCATTGGTGTAATGTAGAGTGCAGAAATCGGTTTCAAGTTTTCTTTTCCGTTCATCATGAAATTGAAAATGGGAAGCATCGCGGATTCTGTTTTTCCAGTTCCAGTTTCAGCAATCAACAAAACATTCAGTCCGGACAAAATTGCTGGAATCGCCATTTGTTGCGGCAGTGTCGGTTCCTTGAATCTTTTCTGCACGATTTTTTGCAGTTCCGGAGAAAGTTGTTCAAACACCAGAAGAAACACCTCGAGAGCTAACGCTAAGCACGGCAGGAGTATATACTACTTGTCGATTTTTCTTTTGCATCATTGTCAACAAACGTTGAACGAACTAAGTAAGTGAATCTAGTGTGCAGTCTAGATAAATTTTTCTATTTTCCACCAGTTTGTTTAATTATTTGGAGTGAGAAATTAAACAAAGAATAAACCATGTCTATTGTAGACAAAATAAAACAACTCGGAAAAGAAAAAATTAAGTTCACAAAGAAAATGGATTATGTCTTTACTGTCAGAAATTATCTTTCTAAAGAATATTTGATAGAAACTTTATTCAATTTTGAGAAACTGGTGATGGAAGCAAAACAAGATGGTACTCATGCACTAGTTTACGACATATCAGACAAATACCATTTGATAATCATAATCGCGATAAATGATGAGATCAGAATTGTTACGGTCTTTAAAACTAGTAAAGTAATTCAAAAATTGATAGAAAAGTACGGTGGGTATTACTATGTCAAAAAGCTACCATAAATTAAGAGTCAGAAATCTAAATAACCCCTATATATTAAATAGTATGAAAGTTGAAATAATTCAAAGGAGCGTCTAGCATGACAATAAAAATAAATTATGACAAAGAGTTCGATGTTCTGTACATTTACAAAGGCGATGAAAAGTCAAAGCACAGCATTAAGATGTTTGACAATTTCATAGTGGATGTGAATTTTAATTACAAAGTTATTGGATTGGAAATATTCAACGCATCTAAAGTTCTGAATGTTTCAAAACATGAACTGGAAAATGTCAAAGCGGCTCAACTGAGTACTTATGTGAAAGGAATTTACTTTGGAGCAAACTATGCCATAGCTCTTCCAAAAGGAAAGATAGAAAGTCAGATAATCGTTCCGCAACTAGCGCACAAAGTTTAAAAATCTTCCTCACAGTTGGAATGTTTTCAAAAACCGAAACTCTTAAATCCTTTAACTAGAAGGTTAAACTGATAGTGATGTGGGATACTGCTAGTTTAGTTAAACGATTGTCTGTTTTCTTGATTGTCTTTGTTGCGTTTTTTGTTTTCGCTTCGAGTTCTGTTTTCGCTGCAACATTGAATGTATGTTCTACTGGATGTGAATATAGTTCGATACAAGCCGCAATTAATGCAGCAAGTTCTGGATATACGATCAGTATTGCTGATGGTACATACACATCGACATCACAGTTGGAAATTACAAAAAATAATTTAACTATTGTCGGTGCAAGTCAAACTGGTACAATAATCGATGCAACTACAGTTAGTGGGTACGGTATCCATGTTCAAGCGAATAATATAACTTTGCAGAATTTCACATTGCTTGGACCAACAGCAGCTACAAGTTATACTTATGGTATAAAAATCGAGGGCATAAATTCAACAACAAAAGCAACTAACATTAATCTCACAAATATAACTGTACAAAATTCATACAAAACGGGCATCGATTTAAACGGTATCAATGGAACGAATC
>DAIDAX010000001.1 GCA_027310405.1 bacterium
GTCCATGACTCCTTTCGGAGTGGATATAATAAGTATGCCGAACTCGCGTCCAGGTAAATAACGCTTTTCAACTTTTTCAAACTCGTCGGCTTTTACAGAGCTTCTTGGCTTCACGACATTACAGTCGATAACTTTTCCTTTCAAGTCGACTTTCAGTTTTCCAGATTTTCCATCTTCAACAAATTCGAAAGAGCCAATGTATCCGTGGTCCTGCATGACCTGCAGAACTTGTTTCACGAGCTTCGTGGACTTTACTACACACTCTTCCTTTCCAATTCTGTCTGCATTTTTTATTTTTGAAAGTGCATCCGCTAATGTATCCTGTAGCATACAATCACTTTACGTTTTTGGTTTAAAAAGTTTAAGAAGAGTTGCGCCGAACGGGATTTGAATTACTTTAGTTTTAATTTTTTGGGTAAAAGGATGAGTCCGCCATGAAAAATTTTTGGTTCCAGTTCTTCGCTTTCTTTCCAATCAAGCTCCTTTACCTTCTCAGGAGGAATCACAACTACCCACTTTGAATAATCTTTATCCTTTACAGTTCTAACATAATGCTTTTGTAAACGCATACTAGAAATTTGGTACCACAAGACTTAAATATATCGTTGGTACCTAATTATATTATGGATTTATCAAGACTGTTTATCGAAACAATAAATGCAGATAACATTTACATTAAAAATGCAAATCATTTTGTTAAACTTATAGTAGAAAATAGTTCTTTCAAGAAAATAGAGTTAGCTAAAATTTTGCAAGTAAGTCCAAGTTCAGTTTCAAAATGGCTTTATTCAAATGTAGCAATTCCAATAACTTCGTTTAATTTTCTCTACCAATTATCAAAAAATAAAAGAATTCCAGATAAAATAATGTTTTCGACGAAAAGCGGAAGCGGTATTAGAACATGGGTTCTTCCAAATGAACTTAATAGCAAATTAGCCTACCTTTTGGGTTATTTAGCCGGCGATGGTTGTCTACATACAAACAGTTATACTATCTCATTTGTTTTCAATAATTTGAATGAATGCAAGCGAATTCTCTCAACTTTGAGAAAACTTTTTCACATAGAGGCAGATTATGACAATTACAAAACTTATTTTGTAGTCAGATTGAACTCAAAGGTCCTACACCTTTTCTTTAACAAATTATTTGACTTTCCGTTGGGTAAGAAGAAGGGTAAATTACAAGTGCCTTCACTGATACAGAATTCTTCTAGTAAAATAAAATTACAATTCATCCGAGGATTTTTCAATGCCGATGGATGTCTATGTCATACTGAAAAAACCTACGCGCTAATGTTCAAACAAAGTACTGAGCGATTTCTAAAACAACTAAAGATCATGTTATTAGAGTTCGGATATAATTTAAATGGCCCATATTTTGATAAGCAAAATGATAGTTGGCTATTAGCAACATGGAAGGCAAGTACAATAAATAATCTAAAAAGAATTTTAGAAATTAATGCGGCCATCGTCCAGCCTGGTCTAAGACATGAGCCTTCCAAATTTAGAAGAAAGCTCGAAACGCGGGTTCAAATCCCGCTGGCCGCACACACTTAAGAAAATCTACTCGAGTCCGGCTTGCCTTTTCAGCCACGCGATGTCTTCCTTGCTCAGCTGAATTTTGGTTTCCTCTTCAGTTGTTTCTTCAACTTTCGACTCTTCTTTTTTTGGCAGAAATTCTGGAATTGCTACACGAATTTTTTCCGCGATTTCTTTCATTTCATTTTCATCTGGAGTTTTTCCACCAATCATTGTCGGAAATTCTGGCTGACCGTCATTTTCAAATCTTGGTACAACATGTATGTGAGAATGTGGAACGCCGAGACCAGCTGTCAAAAAATTAACCCATTTTGCATCTAAAGATTTCATTGCAGCAAGCGCAACAATTTTTGCAACTTCCCAATACACACCGAAATTAGGAACTTCCCAAGTCCACTGTGTGTGTTCTTTAGGTATTACAAGTGTATGTCCCTTAGAATTTGGGTGAATGTCCAAAAACGCCATGAATTTTTCGTCTTCATAAACTGTGAATGAAGGAACTTGTTTTGCTACGATTTTGCAAAAAATACAATCATCAGTCATGCAAATGAATTGAATTCGAAATTTTAAACCTTTTTATTTATTCCCTTCAAAGGATTATATTACATCTTGGGTGTGAGTGAATGCCTGCAACGAAAAGACCGCATAGAGGAAGTAAAGCGTTTTATCCGCGAAAAAGAGCCAGTCGAATTTATCCTACAATCAACACTTATCCGCAAGTTGATAAGCCAAAGGTTCTAGGATTTGCAGGTTACAAGACTGGGATGTTGCACGCAATCGCTCAACAGACAAACAAGAGCTCTCCAAATTTTGGACAAGAAATCCAAGTGCCTGTTACAATTTTAGAATGCCCACCTCTGCGTGTTCTTGGAGTTCGTGCTTATACCGACACAGTGACTGGGTTGAAAACTCTTACAGAAGCTTGGACGAAAGATTTGCCGAAACAATTGGTGCGAAAAATTAAAGTTGGAAAAGTTAAAGAAGAAAAAATTTCAGATATTGAAAAGAATTTACAAAAAATTTCACGTGTCAGACTGATTGTTTCTACTCAACCTCAAAATTCTGGAATTAGGAAAAAGACTCCCGAACTTTTTGAACTCGAAATTGGTGGAAAAGACGCGAAAGAAAAAATCAATTTTGCAAAACAGTTCGTCGGAAAGGAAATAAAAATCGAAGACGTAATGAAAGCCGGAGAATTCGTTGATGTTATCGCTGTTACGAAGGGTAAAGGAACAGCCGGACCAGTAAAAAGATTCGGAGTGAGAATCCAAAACCGACACGCAAAACAAAAACTCAGACACGTCGGTGCAATTGGTGCACAAGTTCCGCGAAGAGTTTTGTGGACCGCTCCTCTCGCCGGACAAATGGGATTCCAAACTCGCACGGAATTCAACAAACGCATTCTAAAAATTGCAGAGCCGAAAGAAGTTTTGCCTGCTGGCGGTTTCAATCGTTATGGTCTTACTCGCTCGAATGTTTTGTTGATTGAAGGAAGTGTTCCGGGATCGAAGAAAAGATTGGTCATGCTTCGTTCGTCGATGAGAAATATCCAGAAGCCACTGACTTTGGAGATAAGACAAATTGTGAAGGGTGAATGAAATGAAAGTTGATGTTATTGATTTGCAAGGAAATGTTGTAGAAAAAATTGATTTGCCAAAAGTTTTTTCCGAACCAGTCAGACAAGATTTGATTACTCGAGCTTTCCTTGCTGCAATGTCAAACAACAGACAAGCCTACGGTTCGGATCCTATGGCAGGAAAAAGAACTGCTGCTCGTTATTTCGGAATGCGTCATCACAGATATTCGATGATGAACAGAGAAATTGCACGTTTACCACGTTTGCATGGAAAGACAGTTCCATTTTTGAATTGGACAGTGCGTTTCGTTCCACACGCAGTCAAGGGAAGAGAAGCACATCCGCCGCTCGTTGAAAAAATTTGGACGCAAAAAATTAACGACAAAGAAAGAAGGAAAGCAATTCATTCTGCACTTGCTGCGACTTCAATTAAAGAATTGGTTGAAAGTCGTGGGCACAGAATTTCTGGTGTAAAAACTTTTCCAATTGTTGTCGAAGATTCTTTGCAAAAAATTTCGAAGACGAAAGAACTAATAGCTTTTCTAGAAAAAATTGGACTACAAAAAGAACTTGAAAGAATTTCTGAGAAAAAAATTAGAGCCGGAAGAGGAAAAATGCGTGGAAGAAAATACAAAACAAAAACTGGTCCACTTTTCGTTGTCACCGAAACAAAAGAAATAAACAAGGCATCTGAAAACATTCCAGGTTCTGATGTATGTGTGCCGAAAAATTTGTCTGCACTTTTACTTGCGCCAGGAACCCAACCTGGGCGTTTAACAATTTTTACAAAATCTGCTTTGAGACAATTGGGTGAATGAAATGCAAGCATCAAAAATTTTGAAGTATCCACATATGACTGAAAAATCTGTAACATTGATTGAAAGAGAGAACAGAATTGTTTTCATTGTCGATAGAAAAGCAAACAAAGATGAAATTAAAAAAGCTGTAGAAAAAACTTTTGAAGTGAAAGTTGAAAAAGTGAATACAGAAATCACGGCAAGTGGAGAAAAAAAAGCATTTGTGAAACTCAGACCAGAATTCAAAGCTGCTGATGTCGCTGTGAAGCTCGGGATAATCTAGGTGTGAAAAATGGGTAAACGAATAATTCCACGTGCAAGAGGGAAAGGAGGACCACGTTACGTTGCTCCAAGTCATAGATATGCTGGAGAAGTTTCGTACTTGCCTTTTGGAAATTTCACTGGAAAAGTTTTAGATATTGTTCACGACCCTGGGCGAAGTGCACCAGTTGCAATTATCAAAACGAACGAAGGAAAAAAGATTTTACAAATCGCTGCAGAAGGGTTGCAAGTTGGAGATTTTGTTCAATATGGCGGACAACCTTTCAGAGGGAACGTTGTTGAACTCTCACAGATTTCTGAAGGTACGAAAGTTTTTGGAATTGAGACGCATCCAGGAAGCGGACCAAGATTATGCAGAAGTAGCGGAACATTTGCAACTGTTCTTGGAAAATCTGGAAACAAAGTCTCTGTGCAATTTCCTTCTGGAAAAGTTGTCGAGCTCGATGATAATTGTAGAGTGACTATTGGTATACCAGCTGCGGGAGGTCGCATAGATAAACCGTGGGCGAAAGCAGGTAAACGTTGGCACGCAATGCACACTCGCGGTAAAATTTTCCCAAGAAGTGCTGGAGTAATCATGACACCTGCAGATCATCCGTACGGTGGAAAAAGCCACAGACCTCGACCATCTAGAACAGTTAGCAGAAATGCTCCGCCTGGACAGAAAATTGGAAGTATTGCTGCAAGAAGAGTTGGAAAGAGAAAGGGGAAGTAAACTTAAAAGGATTGGAAAATATTTTGTGATTGTATGCCTAGAGAGTTTAAGTTCCATGGAATGAAAGTTGAAGAATTGAAAAAACTTACTGTAGACGAATTTGCAAAAATTGCAGACGCTAAGACACGAAGGAGTTTGAAACGAGGATTCACGCAGCAACAAAAAGTTCTTTTAGCAAATGTTAGAAAAGATCCCGAAAAATTCCACAAGACTCATGCGCGTGACATGATAATTTTGCCTGAACATGTAGGAATTAAACTTGGTGTTTTCAACGGCAAAGAATGGGTGAATGTCGTCGTACATCCAGAAATGATTGGACACAGAATTGGAGAATTTTCTATTCCGATAAAACGAGTCAAACATTCTGCTCCAGGAATTGGTGCAAGTCGCGGTTCGAAACACATCGCGACAAAGACGTAGGTAATTAAATGTCTGTCTCTGCTAAATTAGTCGGTGCACCAGTTTCATTCAAACAGTCGATGGAATTGTGTGATGCTATCAGTGGTAAAAAAGTTTCATCTGCAAAAAGATTTTTGAATAATTTACTTCTACAAAAAGAAAGTCTTGACGGAAAATATTTTTCAACCGCTACAAAAACTTTGCTAGAACTTTTGGAAAGTGGAGAAGCAAATGCACGACAGAAGAACATGGCTATCGAAAAACTTTTTGTAAAGGTTGCAAAAGCAGACAAAGGACGAAAATTTATTCGACCGAGATCGCGATTCAAGTTCAGAGGAAAAGAAGCAAAAATAACAAATCTTTCAATCACTTTGGAGGAAAGGTAAATGGCAAAGAAAAAATGGTACTGCCCCAGATGCAAAAGATTTGTAGAAAACCCATCCCCCAGCGGTGTTACAATGCTTGGTGTTGCAGGACAGATGAGCTGTGATGTTTGCGGTAGTTGGTTGATTGAAACCATCGATAAAGGCGGTAAATAATGGCGATAGAAAAAACTTTTGTCAAAGAAGGAATAAAAGAATCACAAGTCGAGGAATATTTGCGCGAAAAATTTGAACGTGCAGGATATTCGCATACAGAAATCCAAAGAACTCCACTCGGAACTAGAATAATTGTCTACGTGCATAGACCCGGACTCGTTGTTGGTCGTTCAGGAAGAAGAATAAATGAGCTCACAGATGAAGTCAAGAAACTTTTTGGTTTTGAAAATCCGCTCATCGATGTTAAAGAAGTTGAACAGCCATTTTTGGACGCTAACATTGTCGCAAGAAGAATTGCACACGCCCTTGAACGCGGAATAAATTTCAAAAAAGTTGCAAACTTTTATTTGGAAAAAGTGATTGAAGTTGGAGCGATTGGAATTTCAATCCGTGTCGCTGGGAAACTTGCTGGAAGTGAACGTTCAAGATTCCAAAAATTTCGTGCAGGATTTGTTGCACACAGTGGTGAATATGCAGAGTCTTTGGTTGACAAAGGATATGCTCGTGCTTCGTTGAAACCTGGAGTCGTCGGCATACAAGTTAAAATCATGAAAGAATCGCCGAGAGAAGTCGAGTTGAAAGAAAATGTAGAAGAATCTCCAGCGAAAAATAAGAGTGAGAGTTAGATTTTTATAGATATGATTGTAAAGCTAAACAGGAGGAAAGGAATTGGCTATACTCCGTTCTAAACAGATTCGCGAAATGAATCCTGAGGAAAGAAGAAAGAAACTTTCTGATTTGAGTCTTGAGCTGTTCAAAGAAATGGGCAACGTAAAAATGGGCAGGCCTGTGAAAAATCCTGGAAAAATAAAAGAACTTCGCAGAACAATTTCGAGAATGATTACTATTGAAAAAGAATTGAAGAAAGAGGTCAAGAAGTAACAATGCCGGCATTGTGCAAGTGTGGAAATCCGTTGTCTGGAAGCAACTGTTCTGTGTGTGGATTGCCTCCAGACATGTGCGTTTGCAAAACTTTGGAACAACAAGCGCAAAAAATTAAAATTTTTGTCGAGACTAGAAAATTCAGAAAACCAACAACGATTATTGAAGGCGTGACGGGAAACACGAAAGATCTGTTGAAGACTCTGAAGTCGAAGCTCGCTTGCGGCGGAACTTACAAAGAAAACCACATTGAACTGCAGGGAGATCACATAGAAAGAGCAAAACAAATTCTTTTGGATAACGGCTATTCAGACGACCAGATAGAAGTTTCTTAAACTCTTTTTCCTCAATTATTTTCTATGTCGATAACTCCGCAAAATTTGATAAGACATGAACTGATTGGACTGAAGACAAAAGTAGAAAAATCCACAGACCCGACACAGAAAAAAATATCTGGAACAGTAGTGGACGAGACTTACAACACTCTGAAAATCGAGTCGAAGAAAAAGGAAAAAGTTATACCCAAGTTGAACGCAATATTTATATTTACTCTGCCAAACGGAGTAAAAGTTAGAGTCGACGGGAAACTGTTGGTGAGCAGACCCGAAGACCGGATAAAGAAAAAATTTGCAAGATGGTAGAAAATGGAATCAATCGTATCAGAACTCCTACCAGAAGGATTAGAAATGAAAGGAGATTTTTATGAAGTTAGTACTCGTGACACTGCTTACGAAGAATTCGCGCTGAAAATTTTAGAGAGAGGTTCTCCTGAATTGAGAATTTTTGAAACATCTCCAATTTGGTTTAGAATAGATTTTGAAGAGTTTAGCTTACCATGGAGATATTTGGATAAGTTAGGTGACACGCTAAGATCAGAGAAAAAAATTGTTTATCTGATGGACAAGAGTTGGTTAGAACACGAACTTGGGCAACGTGAACGAGCCGATGACAGAATATATCATCGACCAGAAATGTTGAGGCGATTAAGAACTCTCATGGATCACAAGAATTGCAGACTGGGAATTTTAGGCGGAAATTCAAGAAACATAATTTTAGATAAAGATTACATCGCTTCCGGTGTTCGATATCCCGGTGGAGGCAGTCTAGCAGGTCTTTTTCAAACCGATAAATCTCTTGTTCCATGGTTTGACTCAAAATTTTATGCAAAATCAACTGGAATTGATTCTGATCTCTATAATAAATTTGCTGAACTTGCAGCGCATGGTACTTCAGAACCAGATAGTCCTTGGTGATGATTAGTTATGAAAGCACAAACACGAAACATCGGTTTGCAGGTGAAAGCTCCAGAAAAAACTTGCGAGGATCCGAAGTGTCCGTTTCATGGAGAACTTCCAGTGCGTGGAAAATTAATTGAAGGTACTGTGGTTTCTACTCGCGCACAGAAAACAGCGATAATCGAAAAACAGTATCAACATTTTTTGCCGAAATACCAGAGATTTGAGAGAAGACATTCCAGAATTGCTGCGTACAATCCAGAATGCATTTCTGCAAAAGAAGGAAACAGAGTACTCATTGCCGAATGCAGGCCGTTGAGCAAGACGAAAAGTTTTGTTGTTGTGGAGAAGATGTAGAATGATTACAGACACAAGTACCCATCTTACACAAGAACAAATAAAACTTCTTAAACTCCTCCATGAAAAGGAAAGAATTGGACTTAGTGATGCTACAGTAGAATTGTTTGGTGAAGGTGGGTACATTGGTCAAATGAAAAATCTTGTTGCAAGTTTACGTAGATACGAAATTGTTTTGATGGTTAAGGACGTTATTAGATTTACTCCATATGGAGAAGATTTTTATAACAGAAAATTCGGCAATCAAGGTGAATTTTCATGAAAGCGATTAAAGCTTCGATAAAACGTTCGCTGAATGTCGGTACTTATCTGAACTGTGCGGATAATAGTGGAGCAAAAATTTTGCAACTGATTTCTGTCGGCGGATACAAAGGAGTGAAGAGGAGACAACCTGCTGCGGGAATTGCAGATTTAGTGAAAGTCACTGTGAAGGAGGGAGATGTAAAAGTTAGAAAGCAAATTTTCAATGCTGTCATAATCAGACAAAAATCGGAGTACAGAAGAGCAGGTGGAATGAGAGTTGGTTTTGAAGACAACGCTGCAGTTCTTACTGATGAGAATGGTGAACCAAAGGGAACAGAGATAAAAGGACCGGTTGCAAAGGAAGCTGTAGAAAGATTTTCTTCAATTGGAAAAATCGCAAGTATAGTGGTATAAAATGGAAGATTCGGTTTATCTTGATCAAATAGACGAGATGGTAAAAACCAGCGTGGACGAAGCAAGCAGACTTGATAGAAATATTTTGCGCGTGGATTCTGAAGATCGAATGCTTCCCCTCTCGGTTGTGGCTGAATATAGTGCAACGATATCAGGAAAAGCCCATGTGACACATCTTGAGATTTATCCACTTAGCGATAGCGGAAAAAATCTAATCACGCAATGGAAAGGAAAATACGATCGACGTGACTCAAATCCCGTTAGACAAATTAACTTGTATGGAATAATGGCAAACGATGATTGGATTCATGTTTTTAAATCATCGGAAAGTGTAGACGAACTTTTAGATAGTGTGCTACCATTTGTAGATGATTTTCATAGAATAGTAACTTTTCTAAATAAAAGAGATTCTAAAGTAGCAACAGAATTTGTTTCGAAAGTTTGGAAATATTATGAGAACCTACTTGATGAAGCAGGAGTTCCAGCATCAGTATGACAACAATATCAAAACAACCTCGCAAGCAAAGAAAATTCTTGTACAATGCTCCGCTAAATTTGAGAAGAAAATTCTTGTCAGCACATTTGTCGAAAGAATTGAGAAAAATTTACAAGAGAAGAAGCTTACAGTTGAGAGAGGGGGACGAAGTAAAAATAATGAGAGGAGATAACGCTGGCAAAACTGGAAAAATTTCAAAAGTTGATTTGGAAAAATACAAAGTTTATATCGAGGGTATTGTGCAGAAAAGGACAGTTGGTCCTGAAGTTCAAGTTCCGATACATCCGAGCAATTTGTTGCTTATCAACCCGATAATTGAAGACGAGATGCGCGCCAAAGTTTTGAGAAGAAAAGTGAAGGAAGTAAAAGTTGAAAAACGCGCAGAACAAAAACCAAAAGAAGAAAAACCGAAAGTTGAAACAAAAATGGAGGAGAAACATGGCAAGACTGAAAAGACTTCTAGTGCCAAGGTTTTGGAAAGTGGCAAAAAAGCAAAAACACTGGGCAGTCGCTCCAAGACCAGGTCCGCACAGAAAGTTTGAGAGTATACCATTGCAGATAATTCTGAGAGACATATTGAGTGTTGTCGAAACTGGCAGAGAAGCACAGAAGATTGTCAACTCTGGAGAAATTTTTGTTGATGGCAAGAAAAGAAAAGATTACGCTTATCCAGTTGGATTGTTCGATGTTGTTTCTATTCCAAATATTCAAAGATTTTATCGAGTTGTACCTACAGAAAATGGCCTTAACATTATCGAAATTCCAGAATCCGAAAGCAAATTGAAAATTTTCAGAATTGAAAACAAAAAAACATTGAAAGGAAACAAAATTCAACTTAACCTTAGTGGTGGAAAAAATATTTTGTTAGAAAAAAATAATTACAAAACTGGAGACTCATTGCTGATTGATCTAAGTTCTGGAAAAATTTTGGAACATTTTTCTTTTATCAAAGATAGTCTTGGAATTGTTACTTCTGGACCAAACAGCGGTAAGCTTGGAAAAATTAAGAAAATTATTTTGGGCAATGCACATTCTGCAACAAAACTTATTTGTGAAATTGGTGACAGTGAAAAAGAAGTTAATAAACAAGATTTTTTTGTTGTGGGCAAAACTAAGTCTGCGATAACGGTGGTTATCTGATGCAGGAAAACCCGATGCGCGAAATCAAAATAGAAAAAGTTACACTCAATGTTGGTTGTGGCGATGACAAACAGAAGATTGAGAAAGCTACAAAACTTTTGGAATTGTTGACTGAACAAAAACCTGTTGGAACAGTTTCCAAGAAGAGAAGCACTTTCGGAGTTGCAAAGGGAAAGCCACTTGGAGTAAAAGTTACTCTGAGAAAAAAGAAAGCAGAAGATTTTTTCAAGCTAGCTCTTGCAGCACAGGGGAATAAACTGAGAGCTGTTCAACTTGATGAGCAAGGAAACATAAACATCGGAGTGAAAGAGTATATAGATCTTCCAGGAGTGAAGTATTCACATGATGTCGGAGTTCTTGGCTTGGGTGTTGCTGTGACATTGAACAGAAAAGGCTACAGAATTGCGAGAAGAAAAATTATGAAAACACATATAGGGAAAAAACACAAAATTAATAAAGAAGAAGTGCTCAATTGGTTAAAACAAAAGTATGGTGTGGAAATTGTTGAATGAACAAAATCTTGAACTGACAATGAAACTTGATGGAGTAATTTTGCGCAAGGCTGAGTTTCTAAATGATTTCACTGGAGTTTACAACATGATTTTCGAAAGAATGGAAGAACTCGGCGAAACTGAGGGCGACATGTTTCTCGCGATTCTCGGCGAAATCGGCGGCTGATTTTTTTGGAACACAAGGCAATGAAACGGCTCGGCAAGGAAACTAAAATTTGCAGACGCTGTGGAACTCATCGCGGCGTGATTCGTTCTTATGGACTTTACTATTGCAGACGTTGTTTCAGAGAAGTTGCAAAAAGCGTTGGCTTCCAAAAATACAGATAAGTTTTATTCTACAATTATAAAATTAAATTATGGTTTTTGATTTAGTTCTTCTAGCAATTGCACTAGTTGGATCTTCTGCAGCAGCGATCTATGATTTGAAAACAACTGAAGTTCCAGATTGGCTTTTTTATGTCATGGGTGGATTGGGTTTAATTTTCTCTATCATCCAAGCATTGTCTACAAATAATTTTTTAACTTTGGAAAACGCAACAATTTTTTCGCTTGGTTTATTTGGTTTTGGATTTTTGATGTACAAGACCGGACAATGGGGTGGAGCGGACGCGGTGCTTCTAGGTTTGATTGGATTCATGGTTCCACAATTACCCAGTGGGTTTTTGACGAATTTGATATTTCCATTTCCAATTAGTTTTCTTTTCAATGTTTTTTTAATCGGTGCTGCATACATGATTGTCTATGCAATAATTTTTGCATATCGAACAAAAACATTATTTGGAATTTTTTCCAAAGAAGTCAAAGCCTCTGCAAGAATGTTGGGAATGTTTTCGACGATTCTTTTCTTTGCTCTGGTTGGAATAACTTTATACATGAATTCAATTTTCTTTTTAAATTTGAACACACTACAGATTTTTCGATTGTCAATTGTACCAATAATTTTTTTGATTGGATTACTTCTATTTTATAAATTTGCACAAATCATTGAAAAATTTGGATTCAGGAAAAAGATTCCAATATCAAAATTGAGAGTCGGAGATATGCTAATGTCCAAGAAAGAACTTGTCGGAATCACACCTGAACAATTGCATAGAATTAAAAAATCGAAAAAGAAGTTTGTTTGGATTAAAGAAGGAGTGCGTTTCGCTCCAGCTTTTCCCCTTGCACTATTGTACACAGTTTTTTTTGGTGATGCAATTCTGCTGTTAAGTCTAATCCTTTAGTTTCTCGAGTTTCTCTTTTCCGTTCATGAAAGGTCGCAAAACTTTTGGAATTGTAACTGTGCCATCTGGATTTTGAAATTGTTCGACAACTGCAATCATCGCTCGGCTTGTTGCAATTGCTGTATTGTTCAACATGTGCACAAAACCTAAAACTGGTTTACCAGAGCCTTCACGAAAACGAATGTTCAATCTTCGTGCTTGATAATCTGTAACGTTCGAATTGCTTCCGACTTCTCTGAATTTTCCATCAGCCATCCAAGCTTCTGTATCATATTTTTTTGCAGCTTTTGCTCCTATGTCACCTGTGCAAACATTCACAACTCTGTAGTGCAAACCAAGTTGCTGATAAAGTTCCTCTGTATTTTTTTGAAGCTCTTCGTGAAATTTCCAAGAGTCTTCTGGCCGACAAAAAATAAATTGTTCGATCTTGTTGAACTGATGGACTCTAAAAAGACCTTTCGTATATTTTCCATGAGTTCCAACTTCTCTTCTGAAACATGGACTCATCCCACATACTTTTATCGGCAAATCTTTCATGTCCAAAATTTGATCAACGAACAATGCGCCTGCAGAGTATTCGGATGTTGGAATGAGATACAGTTCTTCGTTCTCAATTTTGTAGCTCGCTTCAGAAAAATCTGTAGGATCTCCAATCATTCCGATATAAACCTTTTTATTAACCATATATGGTGGCTCAACAACAACGAATCCTTTGTTGCGCAAAAAATCCATCGCAAATCTTTGCAAAGCCAAATCAAGCAATACCAAATCATTTTTCAAATAGTAAAATCCAGAACCGGCTACTTGTGCCGCAGTTTCTGTATCGAATAAACCTAGATTTTGTAAAATTGTTACGTGATCTTTGGGCTCGAAATTAAATTTTGGAGGTTTCCCCCATCTGCGAACTTCGACATTCTCTGTGTCATCTTTTCCGAAAGGAACAGATTCGTGAAGCAAATTCGGTATGCGCAAGAGCAAATCCTTTTCTTTTTGTTCTGCTTCGGTAAGTTTAGCTTCTTTGGTTTTTAATTCTTCGGGAATTTTTTCTGCTTCTTTCATCAATTTTTTTGTATCTTTCTTTGTTTTTTTTGCTGCAGCAATCTTTCCGCTTACTTCATTTCGTTTTGCTCGTAACTGATTTATTTCCGTTGTAAATTTTCTCCACTGTTCGTCTACTTTCAAAAGTTCATCAAACATTTTTAGATAATCGGGGTTCTGCCTGCGTTTTAAATTTTCACGAACTTCTTCAGGCTTCCCTCTTATAAGCTTGATGTCAATCATTTTCATTCTCCAATTAGTGATTTAGAATTTTTACTTTAAATGTTAATTATTGATTAATGGCTTTGCATCTAAAGAGAGAACTCGGACTTTTTGAAGCGACGATGTACGGTGTTGGAATAATCATTGGTGCTGGAATTTATGCATTGATTGGTCCAGCTGCTGGTCTCACAGGTAATGCGCTTTGGATGGCATTCGTGATTGGTGCGGCAGTTAGTATTTTCACTGGATTGAGTTATGCAGAACTTTCATCAATGTTTCCAAAAGAAGCGGCGGAGTACATTTACATCAAAAAAGCATACAGACAAGAATATTTTGCGTTCCTGCTCGGATGGCTGATTATTTTTACAGGAGTTGTTTCGATTGCTACTGTTGCTTTGGGATTTGCTGGCTACTTTAACTCTTTGTTCAATCTCGGAGATAATTGGATTTCAATTTTAGTTGGTGGCGCACTTATCGCAATTCTCTCTTTTGTGAATTTTTCCGGAATAAAAGAAACATCTAATTTCAACATAATTTTCACTTCAATCACGATTCTCGGATTACTTATTGTGATAGCTTTGGGTGTTGGAAAATTTGGAACAGTAAATTATTTTCAGCCCAGTATGGGCTACTCTGGAATTTTTACAGCAGCTGCGTTGATTTTTTTTGCATACATCGGATTTGAAGACATAGTGAACGTGTCCGAAGAAACAAAAAAGCCAAGAAAAATTATTCCACGCGCTTTACTTTTTGCAGTAATTATTTCCACAGTGCTCTATGCGCTCACTTCGATTTCCGCGGTGAGTCTAGCAAGTCCGGAAGCATTAAGTCAAAGTTCTGCACCTCTTGCTCTTGCTGTTTCAAATTCTTTCCTCGGACAGAATGCACAATTGCTCTTGGATATAATTGCTCTATTTGCAACTGCAGGGACAGTTCTTGGAATACTTGTTGTAACTTCGAGAATGGTTTATGGAATGGCTGAGCAAAAATCTGTACCAAAAATTTTATCACGCTTGCATAAAAGAAATCAAACACCGCACGTTGCAATTTTATTGATTTCAATTGCGGCAATTTCATTTCTATTTTTCGGAAGTATAAGAGAAGTTGCAGAGATTACGAGCCTAGGTGCGCTGTCAACTTTCACAGCAGTGAATCTTGCACTAATCTGGCTGAGATTTACAAAACCAAACCTAAAGAGAGCTTTCAGAACACCACTGAACATCGGAAAATATCCAGTTATAGCTTTCCTTGGAGTTTTTTCAAATCTGTTCATGATTTTCCAATTTAGATGGCCGATAATTTCGACGACATTAATTATTCTCGCAATTGGAACAGCGATTTACATCCTTCACAGGAAAGGATACATTGGTGAAGCAGTAGAACGAACAACAGGAATAAACATTGAACAAACTTAGCTTCTATCTCGTGATTGAAAACTTGTTCACAGTTTCGTAAAGTTCTTTCGCTTTTTTATTTTTCTCAAAGTGTCTTCGCACTGGTGCAACAATTTTTTCCAGAGCTTCTGCTGTTGCGTTTTTGAAATCAACTGGATGTAATCTTCCCATTCGAAAATCATTTTCCAAATCTGCATATGCGTGGTAAGTTATCGGGCCGCCGAATTGTTTTGCTCTGTCAACGTGAAACATTTTTGCTCTCTTAAAAATTATGTACTTACAGTACTCGAGTACAGGATTTGTCTCAACATTTTTCGGTTCACAGAATGCATTAGAAATTTTTTTCTTGATTTCTTCTACAGAATCGTGAATGAATATCGCGCTCTCCGGCCTGCTCTTACTCATCTTACTTGCAATCTGAATGTCGAGATTTCTATTTTCGTCAAAACCTTCTGGCTGTTTCATTCCCTGCAGTCCCATGATCATGTGATGCGAAACGACGACTGGTTTTTTCCATTTTAATTTTTCTGCAACTTCTCGCGCAAGAACATTCGCTCTTCTCTGATCCATTCCAAGTTGCGTAATGTCGCAGTCAAGCGCAAAAACATCACGAACCTGCATCATCGGATAAAATAATTGTGCTGTGTCTTTCAATTCTCCCATAGTTCTTCCCATTATCGTAATTGCTCTCTGTGATCTTGCAAGCGTTGTGTTCTTTGCGATTTGTATAACACCTTTCCAATAATCTTGATTGTCTGCCATCTCACTTGTCCAAAAAAGTTCTACTCTCTTCGTGTTAATTCCAGAAGCTTTCCAAACTTCGACAAAATAATCTCCAGCGATTTTTATTTTTTCTAAATCTCCACCCACCTTGTTGTTTATCCAGGCAAACCAATCAGCGAGCAAAAGTTTGAACTTCACTCCGGCTTTCATTAAGTCTTCTAAATTACTAGCCCTAAAGAATGCCATTGCAATGTGTGCTGTACCGCTTGGCTCAAATCCATCGTAAGCAATTGGATGATCGTTTGTCTCTAGAACTTGTCGCAATTCTTGATCAGTTATCATCTCCTCACCTACATCTTTAATTAATTGAAAACGTGTTTCAACGTCCACTTAAACACCAATAGTTAATGTTTCTTTTTGCAAAATTTAAAAGTGCAGAGAACAAAGCTTTTGTGAGGAAAAAAGAATGATTCAACTCGAATTTCTTGGAGCCATGGCAAGTGTTGGTGCGAGCGGGATTTATCTGGACACTGGCGCAGAAAAAATTCTCATGGATTATGGAGCGGACGTTGAAGAAACTCCGGCCAGACCACCACTACCCGTTCCCGGAAAAGTCGATGCGATAATTGCAACGCATGCACACTTTGACCACGTTGGGTCGATTCCAATATTGATGCAGAAAAATCTCTCTCCAATTTTCGGTTTGCCTGTTACAAAAGAATTGACAGAAATGTTACTGAAAGATTCGTTGAAAATAAACAAACAAGAAATCGGGGACATCGAGGGAGCAAAATTACCGTTCACCGAAAAAGAAATTCATCTTGCTGTAAAACATTTTGAACCAATCAACTATCGAAAAACTTTCAAGGTCCACAGCACTGACGTAACTTTTTTCGACGCAGGTCACATTCCCGGAAGTGCACTGACATTCATTCAAAACCGCGACACGAAAATTTTGTACACCGGAGACTACAACACAGTCGATAGTCGTTTGCTTTCAAAATGTGATGAAGATTTACCGAAATTCGATACGTTGATCACAGAGAGCACGTACAGCGACAGAGACCATCCGGACAGAAAGAAGAGCGAAAAAGATCTTGCTGAGGTTGTCAAGCATACTGTATCTAACGGAGGAGTTGCACTGGTTTCCAGTTTTGCAGTCGGGCGTGCACAGGAGCTTCTACTTGTTCTCGATAAGTTTGGAATCGATGCGCCTATTTACATGGACGGAATGGCGAAAAAATCTACGACGATTGTCAACAAACACAAAAACATGCTGCGCGATCCAGAAGCACTCGAGACAGCACTTAAGGATGTGAAATTCGTTGCAAAAGACAAAATGCGTGCGAGAATCGTCAAGGAACCATGTGTTATTATCACGACCAGCGGAATGCTCGACGGTGGACCGATTGTTCCGTATATAGAAATGTTACACAATGATGAAAATTCTTCACTGCTTCTCACTGGTTGGCAGGCGAAAGGTAGCGGAGGAAAGATTTTGCTCGAGACAGGAAAATTTCCAATTCGCGAGAAAGACGTGGAAGTAAAAATGTTTGTCAAGCGCTTCGATTTTTCTGCTCATCTCGGGAGAAAACAACTTTTCGACTTCATCGAAGCACACAGTCCGGAGAAAGTTTTTTGCGTGCATGGAGATCACACCGAAGAATTTGCAGAAGAGTTGCGGCAGAAAGGTTTTGACGCTTTTGCTCCAGTCGCGAACAACCGAGTCTTCCAAGTTTAGTCTTCATCGACTGCTTCGACAAGGACTTCCATTTTTGGCTCAGCACGTTTCCTCTCCAAATCTTCTACGTACTTGACAAGACTGGTTGGAGGATAAACTAAATTATTTTTTCCTGCGTAGAGTTCTGACCATTCGTCGTCTCCGTCCTTGACAAAAATTACTCTGTAGGCATTTCCGTACGGACTGTGCACGCCCACGACAATGTTGCCGTCATAAACAAAAACGCCGTCCGGTACATAGACCTTTTTAGTTTGAGATCCGTACTTCGGAAGCAGCTGCGAAATTCTGTTCCCAAAAATTTCGTTGAACAGATCCCAGTCGAGAGAATCCATTTCCAGCTTGGTCTTAGCTCTCTCGGCTTTCGAATAGTTTCTATCACTGGGTCCAAGGTCTGCCCAGAAAACATTCAACCCGTAGTCTGTCTCTGTCTGTACGCTCATGCTACTCACTTTTCAATCCCAGCATGTCGGGATGTTTTTTCCGGATCTCCTCAACATTTCTTATTATTCCCAAGTTTAAATTACGGTCTTTGTAAACTATCCCGCCGTCCAAAAAACCACTGAGTTCCTTAGCTGGTAGTCGAGCGGTTGCTTTGTCGATTTCCAATAAAACATAACTGACTGGTACCAATTCTATTCCGTCAACAAAAGAATCCGCTGAAAAAACATTTTTCGCTAGATAGCTCACGAATGTTCCTCTGCGCCATTTTGTACCTGCTTCTGTTCCACGTTTTTCAACAAAAGGCTTTTCGACTTCGTCTTTGTAAAGAAAATCAAAATCGTCTACAGACAATCTTTCAGGACATCTCAAAAGTTCTGCTTTTACATATTCAACTGCGCTTCTATGATTGATGGCAAGTTTCTTGAGGTCTTCCAAACCGTCTCTGTAGCTAATTGCCGTTTTTGCAGGAATGTTCAACGTACCAGTAGCAGGCTTAAATTGGGAAGCTATAGAAATTCCGTCTGGTGTCTCTGTAGGAAATACCACTTGCACACTGTAAATTTCGTTCGGGACTCCGTCTGTTGCAATAGACATAATTTTACGGTGTTCAAGGACCCATATAAAGATTTCGCTACTTCAGAATAGTAACGTTTATATGTATGTCACCACTTTGTAGTAACTATGACAAACCTACAGCAACAGATAGAAATGTGCGCTCAGTATGCCCAGAAGTGGAAAGGACTATCCATTTCTAGTTCGGGTTTAGAGGAACAAAAAAAGGCTGCTGAGAGAGCATACTTCTGGCTTGAACTGCAGGCTGCTTTTACTTTTTTATGGGCTGTAGAACAAACACAAGGAAAAGATCCTGAAGTGAAAAAGAAACTCATTGTCGCGAAAACTAATCTTACAAAGAAACTCGTAGATTATGCAGATAAAGTCTGGAAAGAAATGAGGCTTGGTTGAAAATGACACTCTGTATAATTTTAAATGGCACTGACAAAGAACGAGGATCTTACCAAGTTTATGGAAGCGACAGCAGAGCAGAAATTTTTCCAATTAGTACCACAGATCGTGCTGAAAAACATTTCAAAATTGGCAACCAGTCTGGAATATGTGCCGCTGGTGTAGCGAATTATATGAGAGAATTGTTGGATGATATACAATTAGATCCAACTGTTGCTTCTGAAAAACAGATACAAAACCTTGCTGGTAAAATTGGTGAAAAATATTTGCATGTTTGGGAACGACATGTGAGACCAAGACGAATACGTGCTGATGCTTACCAGAGACCAATGGAACCATTTGATCTTCATGTTGCAGTTGGTGGTTTGGACATCGAACCTAAAATTTATTTTGTTGGCGAAGCGGGTGAAGCGACTCCAATGATTGATGGCTACATAGCACTGGGTTCGGGAGAATATTATGCAAGACCACGAATGGAAGATTGGATCAGAATTTTTGGAGGCAGTCCTAAACTTCCAAAAGGAATTCCGAAAATGATTCCGGAGACAGCAACTTTCGGTGTTCTTTACGCGTTGGAAGAAGCCAAAAAGAAAACAAGTTCGGTTGGTGGTGACTCTCATCTCTCAATAATTACAAAAAATGGATGGAAAGATATTGACGACATAATTCCAAAATATAAACCAAAAATTGAAACATTGATGTCAGAACTTGAAAGCGAACTTGTGAAAAAAGTTGATACCAACTTAAATCAAGATTTAAAGATAGCTTAATTCTCTGAAAAAGAAAATTATTTTGTGGTTATTCGAAAGAGAGGAAGGACTTGGTATCTTTACACGCACGACGGAAAAAGAATTCTAGGAAAATTTCCAACGAAAAAAGCAGCTCTGAAACGAGAAAGGCAAATTATTTTCTTCAAGTACAAAAAGAAAGGATGACAAAATCTAATTGATGAAAAAAATTGTTTACATTGTCGTTGACGGTTTAGCGGATTTACCTATCGATGGTAAGACTCCACTTTCTGCAGCGAAAAAACCAAACATTGATTGGCTTGCGAAAAACGGTGTGACAGGTTTTATGAATCTTGTTCCGAAAAATTTACCAGTCTGGACCCATATAGCTAACATCTCGATGCTTGGCTATGATCCGAAAAAAGTTTACCATAAACGTGGACCATTGGAAGCTGTTGGTTCCGACATTCCATTGCAGGAAGGACATCTTGCACTGCGTTGCAATTTTGCGACAGTGGACGACAGTATGAACGTTGTAGATAGACGTGCTGGAAGAAATGATTATGGACTGAATGAAATTGTGCAATACATCAATTCGCATGTAGACATCGGAGTTCCGTATACTTTCTTGCGGACATACGGGCATCGTGCTGTTCTGATTCTAAAAATGAATCTGAGCGATGCAATAACTGACAACGATCCTGGAGTGAATGGAAAAAAAATTATACGCATCACAGGACTGAACAGCGAAGGAATGTATTCTGCAAAACTTGTTCAGCAGTTCGTCGATAAAGTTTACGAGCTGATAAAGTACCATCCGAAAAATGCAGAGAGAAAACAGAAAGGGATTCCTCCAGCTAATTATTTACTTGTTCGCGAAGCCGGAAATCGTGTTCAAGCTTTTCCGAAATTCTTGAAGTCTCACAAACTGAAGAAGACAGCAGTCGTCGCAGAGCCCGGAGCGACAAAAGGAATTTTCATGTTAGCAGGATTCGATGCTACAACAGTCCCTGAAACAGATTTCGAAGAAAGTTTAGAATTTATTTTTGACAACATCCATGCTTTGCTTCCAGATTATCAGCTGATTGTTGCACACATCAAGGGTCCTGACGAAGCTGCACATGATGGGAATTTTGACAGAAAGAAAAAAATGATTGAAGCGATTGATGAACATCTTGCAGAATTCAGAAACAAAAACATTGTTGTAGTTCTCACTCCGGATCATATAACTTCTACAGAAAACATGAAACACGAGCATGGTCCAGTTCCATTTTTAGTTTACGGCAAAGGTAAAGATAAAGTAAAAACTTTCGACGAGATGTCTGTTAAAAAGGGTAAACTGAAAAATTACACTCCGAAAAAATTGTTGAATTACATTCTAAAGTAAGTTTATTTTCTGCAAATTCGAATTCGAAATAGATGAGAATTCATTCTTTACACGCACGAGAAATTATTGCAACGAATGCAAAAAAAACTGTCGAAGTTGAAATTGAAACTGACAAAGGGATTGTTCGAGCTTCAGTGCCTATCGGAACCAGCAAAGGAAAATACGAACCCACTTATCTCCCAACTGAAAGTGCAGTTAATAAAATTCAAATTGTAAAAAGAAAATTCACTTCTCAAGAATTTTCGCACCAAAAAGAAGTTGACAATCTTCTGAAAGACATTGACGGAACTAGTAATTTTCGAGAACTTGGCGGAAATACTTCCCTTGCAATTTCTTCTGCATTTCTGAAAGCTTTTGCATTAGATGGTGGGAAAGATTTGTTTCAATTTGTGGCGGAAGAATTTGAAACAACTCCAAAAATTCCAAAACCTATAAGCATAGTTGCTGGTGGTTGGAAAGGAACAAGCGATATTCAAGAATTTCATTTTCTTCCTGTTCATCAAGAAAGTTTTCACGACTCGATTTCAAAAATTTCTGAAGCCTACATTAAACTTGGAGAACTGTTTGCGAAATCCGACAAAAGTTTTCGCTACTCAAAAAATTTGGAATCTGGCTGGTCGACAAGTTTGAACTTCGAAAAAATTCTAGAATTGATGGGAAATATCGCTGACAAGAATTTTTTAAAAATAGGTTTAGATTTTGCAGCTTCACAAATTTGGAACGGTGAGAGGTATGTATATTCTTCGGGCGAATCATTGACAACTGCAGAGCAATTGAATTTTGTTGAAAAAATTTTGAAGACATTTCCTGTTTTGTATGTAGAAGATCCATTTCATCAGGAAGATTTCATAACTTTTGCGACGCTGACACAACTTGTACAACCGAAAATTGTTTGCGGCGATGACTTGTATGCAACTCAAGTGAACCGTTTGTACTACGGAGGCAATGCAAAATCGACAAATGCGATTTTAATCAAACCAAGCCAAGTGGGAACAATCTCCGACACAGTTGAAGCAATAAAAGAAGCCCAACGAGAGGGAATGTCCACTGTATTTTCGCACAGATCTGCGGAAACTGACGATACTTTGATAGCACATCTCGCAGTCGGTTTAGGTTGCGACTATGTCAAATTCGGAATTGCTGGAGAGAGAACAGTCAAAATAAACGAACTCTTAAGAATCGAAGATAAGTTAAAATTATGATCACCATCGATGGTGCAACTGGTTATGGTCAAGTTCTGCGTACGGCGATTGGACTCTCTGCTCTAACTCTCAATCCAATTCGAGTAATCAACATTCGCAAGAATCGACAGAAACCTGGATTGATGCCACAGCATCTCGCAGGTGTGAAAATAGCTGGAGATTTTTGTAATGCATCAATTACCGGAGCTTTGCCTGGAAGCATGGATGTAGAATTCACTCCAAGATTTCATACATTTTCAGACAAGAAAATTGATGTTGGTACTGCTGGAAGTGTTTCATTACTTTTGCAAACTCTTGCTCCACTTTTAATCTTTGCCGATAGATCAGTTGGTTTAGAGATTGTTGGTGGAACTGCAGGTCTTGGTTCTCCATCGATTGAATATACAAAATTTGTAACTTTTCCTCTGCTTTCTTTATTTGGAATAATTCAACCTACTGTAGAAATTTTGCATCAAGGATTTTATCCAAAAGGCCAAGGATTCATTCGTGCAAAATTTCATCCAACAAGAAAATTAAATTCGATAAAACATTTGGATAGAGGAAAAGTAGAAAGAGTTCGTGGAATTTCGATTGCAGGATCGTTACCAAAACATATCGCGCATCGACAAGCATATTCTGCGCAAAAAATTTTAGTTGAAAATGGAATCGAAGATGTTGACATAAGTATTATCGATAACATTCACACACTTTCATCTGGAACTTCATTGACTCTTTGGGCCGAGTGTGAGCATACAATTCTTGGAGCCGACTCTATCGGACAAATTGGAAAACCTGCGGAGAAAGTCGGTGAAGAAACCGCAAATGATTTGCTCGTTTCAATTAATTCCAATTCAGCTTTTGATAAACATATGAGTGACCAAATAATTCCTTTCATCACTTTGGCTGAAGGAAAAAGCGAAATCACTGTCGAAAAATTCACAGAACATGTCGAAACAAATCTCAGAGTCACTGAACAAATTCTTGGAGTAAAATTTGAAGTAAATAAATACGATAGAAAAATTTCCGTTCAAGGAATTGGATTCAAGAAATAAAAGTTTGCTACAGAAATTTAAGTGAAAGTCGTCACAACTTTTCCTTTAATTAAAGCCTCTCCACCTCTCGGTTCAGCCAAAATTTCTCCGCAGTTTGTGCATTTCACAACCGTTGCAACTTTGTTGAAAATAATTTGTTCATTCTTGCATTTTCTACACACAACACGTACAAAACGAGAATCTGGCATCGTGACTAAATCTTTCATACATCAATCACTCCAATTTTATTTAAAAACTAATGAAACATCATCCATTAGTTTAACTCCTTGGTAATGTTTTTCATGATATGAAAGATTCATTTCCAGTTCTCTACCTCCGGAAGTATATTCGATGTTCAAATTCCCTCTACCTGTTGGAACATCAATCGAAAGTGAAGTTGGAGTTTCAGATTCTTCATCAACATTTTCACTGGGGATACCAGCATACTCTAATTGAATTGAACCGACTCTTATACTAACTTTTTGCATATCCAGATGGTATCCTTTTAACAAACCAGGTAAGCGAGCTTGAAGTTCATCATGCACATCACGAAGAGAAAGTGTTGATAAATTTTTTCTTAGAGCGATGTAGCCATAAATTAAATATGTTGCATCTCCAGTTTCTGCAAACCCCTTATATTGATTTGGAAATTTTGGAAGCTTCGGTTCGATACAACCTTTAAAGCCAGATTTTAGATCCGTTATTTGACTTTGGAAATCCCAATCATCGATCTTCTGTGGTGGAAAATTTTTCAAACTAAAAAATAAATTTCCGCTCTCTAGTTTTTCCTGTAATTCTTTGATTGACGCTTGATATGGAGTGTTGTAAGGTGGAATTGGTAAAGCTTTTTTTGGAATAGTGAAAAGTCTCATACTTTCACCAGCTCGAATTTTTTCACCCGGAATCCTTCGCCATGCATAGTTTTCTTTCCACAGACTGCACATTTATAGCGGAGATCCATCTTCCTTGTTGGTTTCTCCCGCTTGCCTGGATTTTCTTTTGGAAAACTACCATAACCCAGCATCTTTCTCTTGAAAATTCTCTGTCCGTGCGTCAATGTTCCTCTTGGTTTTCGCTTTGCTATCTCTACAAGATGCTCTGTGTGTTTTTTGCACACCGGACAGTAGATGTTTACTTTCTGTGGAAATTTCATGCAAATCACTTCGTTACAAGCGAATTTAAGTTTTACTTATTTATTTTGAACTCTTCAACTACTCCGCGTTCAACAAGAATTTTCATGTTGTCCTCTGGAAGTTTAGCGACATCTCCTTTCTTGAACGGACCGTAAGTTTTCAAATCGCTTCCGACAAATTCTGGAACATCTTCTTTGAAAAGAATTAGTGTCTCTTTCTCCCCACGTTCGCTCTGTAGAACACGCGATATATTTTCGTCTCTCCTATCTTTAATCAACTTAACTAGAGAATTGAAAAAAGTTTTTTCTTCTTCAAGCATGTTCTCAGGTTGCCCATGCGAACGTGCGGCGATTATTGCAAATTTTAAAATTTTGCTTTCTCGTTTATTAAATACATCCTCAATAAGTCTCTCAATCTGTTTCATCTCGAGAACAATTTTTCTGTCGTCCTTAAGAGTCAGTTGACGCTTCTGAAAAAGATAATCATTGACAGTTTTGTAAAAATTCTCCGGAAGTTTTGTTAGTTTTTGGATTCTTTGTTCTTCGCGTTGAATTCTGCGAATCAGTTCAAAAGTTATTGTTTCTTCAGCCACACCTATCAATTTACTATACAAGGAGCAAGCTTAAAACGTTTTATCGTTTCTTCATTTTCTTCTTCTGCTTTAGTTGTCTGAGTGGCCAGTTCACAGGATTTTTTATTCCCTGTGCATGCAAATCATTACAGAGTTCATACAGTCCGAGAGACTTGTAGAAATTTTCATTATCACAATTAGGTGGAAGTAGAGTACGTTCTTGCTGACCGAAATGCCACCGTAGCTGAGCGCGTATATAGTTTGAGCGAAGTGGTGGATAATTTTTTTCATTCCACTCCGTAACTTTCTTTTCAACATCTTCGTCAGACCAATTCATGCTACGCAAAAAATTAATCAAAATAAAAACAGAACGTTTTCTGCCTTCTGTCATTCCCTGCAAAATTTTTTTTATACATGGCGGAAATAATTCTTCAGGAACTGCTTTGAATTTTCTAACTGTTACCGGTTTGGGAATTTCTGGCTTAACTTCGACAATGTATTTGCTTGCCCAATCTAATGCTTCGATAACAAGCGGTTCAGCATCGTGGGATGAAATTTTTTGTTGTAAGAAACTTTCTTCAACTTTGACTTTCTCTGACTGTGCATGTTCTTTTTCAAATCTATCTAGATTCTGAGGTTTCAGTGGAACACTGACAAGCAAAGTTTTTTCGTGAAGACTGTACGGCATTCTGAACAAGTGTCTGGAAGAGAAAAGATCGAAAGATACAACCTTGAATGGGAGTAGTCCTTGTTCATTCGTGATTTCCGCAATTGGTTTGTTTATCCTCTGGGAAATTTCTTGCAAAGAGCCAAAAGAAAGTAAATCTTCTTTCAATTGGTCTTTGATGTACCATTTTAGAAACTCGATTATTCTATGGAGTAAATCTGGATATTGTAGTGATGTTAGTTGCAAATTTATTTTTTCCGGCATTGATTCGAATGGAATTCCAATGTGAAAACTTTTTCCGCCCGAAAATTTTAATGAAAAACTATTCACTCCAAAATCCTTGAACACTTCTAAGATTCGCTTGACTGTGATTTTTGCAATTTCAAAATCAGCCACATCAGGATCGATAAAAATGTCCCAACCTTGTCTCATGTTGTCCAACTCTGCTTTTGACTGACCTGCAGTAAGTTTCATTGGTTGGTTCCAGCGTTCTACAGAACAGTGAAAAGAAACAGCGCCATTTGTAACTTCTTGTGCAACATCTCCTATGTACTGCAGAACGTTTGGTCTTTTTCCAAACTGTCCATCTTTGTAGACTGAAACGATTTCTCGATTTTTTCCAAAATTAATCAAGAATTTCTGTACAGATTCCCGAGAATACCAGTTCCAGATTTTTTGTTCTGTTTGCATCGAATCTCATGAGAGCTAATTGAGGCCCTCAACAGTTAATTGAAAGAAAGAGTTTAAATTGCTTCTTCACACGTGTTTCCACTTCACACCCTTAGGAGTGTCTTCCAAAACAATTCTGTATTTTTCCAAAAGCTGTTCGCGTATCTTGTCTGCAGTTTCAAAGTCTCCAGACTTTCTTGCTTTTTCTCTTTGTGCAATTAATTTTTTTACAACGGGAGAAATTTTTTCTTTCTTAACTTTACTCAAGTTCAACCCCAAAACCTTATCGATTGTCAACAAAAATTCTCGGACATTTTTTGCATCGCTTCTGTTGATTTCTCTTTTATCAATTAAGCGGTTTATTTCATTCATGAGTTCGAAAATTTCTGCAAGTGCCTCGTTTATCTTCAAATCATCATCCAGCTTGTCTTCGAATTTCATTAATGAGTGTTTGATTAGCATTTCAACGTCGCGATTATGTTTTCCGGATTTTACATCACCGAGTCTTTGGATGAAATCATGAATTTTTTCGACTGCGTTTTTCGCCGATTGAAGTGCAAGATAAGTAAAATTCAATTGCTGCTTGTAATGTGTTGACAGTAACAAATATCGAATTGCAATTGGATCGTAATCTTTTTCCAAAAGTTCGTGCACAGTTATGAAGTTTCCTAATGATTTTGACATTTTCCTGCCTTCGACAAGCAAATGTTCACCATGAATCCAATATGTTACAAAAGGTTTTCCAGTAGCTGCTTCACTTTGTGCAATTTCATTTTCATGGTGTGGGAACATCAAATCTATTCCGCCAGTATGAATGTCAAAACTTTCTCCCAGGTATTTCATCGACATTGCAGAACATTCCAAATGCCAGCCAGGTCTGCCTCGTCCAATTCCTACATCCCAAAAAACTTCTCCATCGTTTTCGTCCCAAAATTTCCACAGTGCAAAATCTTGCGCTTGCTCTTTTTCGTATAAATCTGAACGAATACGTGCACCTGGTTTCAGTTCAGAAAGTTTCAGCTTAGAAAGTTTTCCGTAATCTTTGAACTTTGAAATGTCAAAATAAATTCCATCCTCAGTTTCGTATGCAAATTTTTTCTGCAAAAGTTTTTTTACGAGTGCTACCATTTCTTTGATGTGCTTTGTTGCAGGTACTAGCACTTCTGGATTTTCAATGTTCAGAGCTTTTGCATCTTCAAGAAATAAGTCTGTATACTTTTGTGTAAATTTTTGAAGTGGTACTCCTTCATTTTGTGATCCTTTAATTGTTTTGTCATCAACATCAGTCAGATTCATTACTTGTTTCACTTTGAATCCTTTGAACTTCAACCATCTGCGCAACAAATCTTGCCAGATGTATGTTCGAAAATTTCCAATATGTGCATAATCGTAAACAGTCGGCCCGCACGTGTACATTCTAACTTCCCTGTCTTTCAATGGCTGAAAAATTTCTTTTTTCCTAGACATTGTGTTGAAAATTTTAAATGTCATCTAATCACTTTGAATTTTTTACAACTTTATAATGCAACTGAATTAAATTTTTAGAAATATTTTTTACATCAAGTAACTGTAATTTTGTTTCAAAATTTTCATCAGCAAACAATTTTATTCCTTTTCCAAAAAACATGGGTTCGATGTCAAAATAAATTTCATCAACAAGATTCTTTTTCATAAAACTACTATTGAGTCTGCTACCTCCTCCGACAAGGGCTTCATTGAAATGTTTTGCTTTTATTTTTTCCAATGCTTCTTCGGGAGACTTCACAAAAATCGTGTTCGAACTTTCCGTGTTTTCTGGATGTTCTGTTACGACAATAGTGAACGGATTTCCTATTTCTTCAAAAGTGTTGTCTTCTTTCATTAGTTCATAAGTTCGGTGGCCTAGGATTATGTTTCCAATTTTTTTGACCATTTCACTATAATTCGCCCATTCTTCGTCAGACCACGGTGTTTCATCATTCTCTTTTGCTATGTAACCGTTTACTGTCATTGCCATTTGAAGAACAACTTTCATTTATCTAAACCTCGGAATCCATCTTGGAACTCTCTCTGTATAATTTACATAAGCTTTACCAAATTTCTTTGTTAACTCCTTCTCTTCTCTGTCGGCTTGAAAGTGCATGACTGGGATGAAAGCGAAAAAGAAAATCGACATGAACCAAGATCCGAAAAAAGTTGCGATTGCAAGAAAAGTTCCCGCGAATCCTAAATAAATTGGATGTCTAATTTTACTGTAAACACCACGCGTTACAATTTTTTTGCTGTACAATTCGGGATGCAGTTTACTTTTTCCTGTGACAAGAAGTTCGCATGTTCCAAAAAAAATCAGAAGAACCGATGGAATGAAAATTACAAAGCTGAAAACTGGACTAATGTAGAATGCAGTCAAATTAAAAATGCTGTCTAGTGTTCTCGCGATGCTTATTGGTACAATCCAACCCAGCAAAAGTACAAATGCAAAAAATTTCAGCATGAAAAAATTGATTTTACGTTTCGTCGCCATTATACATCACAAAAAATTTGAGAGCTCGGGATGGGATTTGGACCCACACAAAACCGCTCTGCAGGCGGTCCCATTAACCGGATTCTGGCACCCGAGCATGAATTTAGAATAAGTTTTTCGAGAAGTTAAGCTACACAAAAGAATTAGTTTGTCAACAGCAAAAGCGACCACTCATTGTTCGCACCTAGAATTAGTTTAAATCCGCAGTATAAAAGATTTTATTGTACCAACTCTTCTGCTAAAGATTTTACATAATCATATCCGACTTTTGTAAAACCATATTTAACTAATGGGGCTCGTCCTTCTTCCTTCCGTTCAATTATCCCATAGAAAATCAATTCAGTCAATCTGCTTCCAAGTATGTAATCACGTTTCCTGCTTACGATTCTTCGTACTCTTCCTGGAGATGCAACTTCTTTGATATCTGGTAAATGCAGCAAATCCGTCAAATTGAATCTTCCGTCCAATTCATAGTGTCCAATTAAAAATTTTGCAAAGTTAGTTAGGACTCCATGTGGAAGTTTTATTGTTTCTGCCATTGTTAACGAATCTAAGTTAAAATGTAAAAAATTTAAGTTTTCTTTAGTTCGAGAACCTTTATTGTTTTTCCACATTTGCTGCAGTTGAATTCCGGTCTGTCCAATTTTCTCTTTGGTTTTCCGGAAGCAGTCACTCCCCTATTCATCTGGACTGTTTTGATTTCGTAAAAACCACAATGAGAACAGACATATTCGACTTCTGCGTCTTTTCCAGGAAGTTTACCGACAACAAGTTCTGGCCTGTTCGTGAAGAATTCAAAATTACTGGGACGCAAATTTTGCCCCATCCACTTTTTAATCAATTTACTTTCCATAACTATCTCGAACTACGCCAACGGCCTCTTCTTCGGACGCAATGCACGCGATCCACACTTTCTACATTTAACTTTTCCCAGTTTTACTTTCGCAGGATCAGCACGCATCTTCGATTTGCAAAGTCTGCAGACATAAACTCTGTAATAAATTCTTGCCATCGCTTCAGGGAAAGTTTTCTTTACCATAGCATAAAGTTTGGAAATCCAATGTTTAAATATTCGACTCGACACTTTTTTTCTTGACACAAATGTTAAAATCTGAAATACGAATTCTCGGATTCGACGACGGACCATTTTCGGGAAGGAGAGGAAAAGTTCCAGTAATCGGCGTTATTTATCGTGGTGGAAATTTTCTCGACGGAATTTTAAGAACCGATGTGAAAGTTGATGGGCTCGATGCGACAGAAAAATTGATTCACATAATCAACAACAGCAGACACAAAAAAGAATTGAAAATAATTATGACTGATGGACTAACTCTCGGCGGATTCAATTTAATCGACGTGAAAAATTTACACAAGTCAACCGGTCTGCCAGTAATTGTAGTTAATCGAAAACATCCAAACCTGAAAGAAGTTCGAACTGCACTGAAAAATAATTTTAAAGATTTCAACAAACGATGGAAGATTATTAAAAATGCAGGAGAAATTAAAGAGATGCAGCTCAAAAACGGAACGAAAGTTTTCTACCAGAATATTGGAATTTCAGACGAAGATGCTGAAGATGCGATTGCGATTTCCTGCACTCATGGACAAATTCCAGAAGCTTTGCGAGTGGCTCACTTGATTGTAACTGCGATTGTGAAAGGTGAAAGTTTCGGAAGAGCATAAGTCACAGATATTTTTTTGTCAGTGCTAGATAATCTTTAGCTATCTGTTCACTTTGCAGGTGAAACAAATATAATGATAATCCGTTTCTACGCTTTATTTCTTCAACGACAACAATACCAGCCACTCTGAGAGAAAGAGATGCTCCAGGATCAACAGCGTTGCGCAGCTGTGTGTAAGAAAGTTTTAGTTTTTTAAACAGTTCGCCTGATCTTACTGGATTAGACTCATAATTTTTATTTCTCTTCAAAGCTGTTACAATTTTTATTTTGTTTGATAATCCGGCAGTGGAAATTGATCTTTTAATCATTGATTTTTCTAGTCTTACGCCAAAAAGATTTTCATATTCTTTTATGAATTCATCGTAAGCCTCTGCATCTTTCATAAAAACCAATCGGTCACTTAAAGTTTAAATTTAATCGGTTTGAACTTACATAAATGAGTTTTAGAGAACAGTGGGGCAGACTGACATCCGGAACTCTTGGCTACATTATCTATGCGGTTCTCGGAATTTTTGCAGCGTATCTTTTCTATTTCGGCTCTGGATTTATTCTGCATACCGATTTACCTTTTGTTGCAGTCGTTAGCGGTTCAATGGATCACGGAATAAATGATGCAGGCATACCATGTGTGCAAGTCTCGAACTACACAGAAAGTTTTGACAACTGGTGGCAATTGTGTGGATTTTATTATGAAGAATTTGGAATAAACAAAACAACTTTTGAAAATTTTCCATTCAGTAATGGTTTCAAGATTGGAGACATGCCAATCATTGAGGGCAGTAGTTCGTACAAGATTGGAGATGTAATTGTCTATACACCAGTAGATTGTAGTACTGGTATGATAGCTGAAAATGGAACTCCTATAATTCATCGCATAATAAAAATTAATCCGGACGGCACTTATCAGACTAAAGGAGATCACAACTCAGGTCAAAACAACAAAGAACCAGCTAACTATGAAGAATGCATTAAACCAAGCCAGATACACGGAAAAGTAATCTTTATATTGCCCAAAGTTGCTTATTTGAAGGTTATACTCAACAAACTGTTCGGAGTGTAAAACAAAATGAAATTCTGCGAAAAAGACGGAAACTTGCTCGTTGTAAAACAGAAGAAGAGCGGACGCACTGTTCTTGTCTGCAGAAAATGCGGGCGAGAGTACAAACAGAGCGGAGAGAAGCTCATTCTTTCTGAAACTATGCACGAACCGAAAAAAGGAATAGTTGTTATGGGCAAAGATGAAATGAGTTCTGAACTTCCGTCAACGAAAATTGTTTGTCCTAATTGCGAGAACGATGAAGCTTTCTGGTGGATGCAACAAACTCGAACTGCCGACGAGCCTCCAACACTTTTCTACAGATGCAAGAAATGCGGATATAGCTGGAGAAGTTACGGATAAAGAAGAAAGTAAGTTTTCATCAATGAAAGAAGAAAATCATTCTGAAATTTTTTCAAGTTTTTCAAGCGCATCTAATTCGCTTGGAGAAAGATTTGGAAAATATTCAATAAATTTTCCATTAGTTTCAGTTCTAACCATGTCTCTGAGTTCTGACATGTAGTAAGATAAAGTTGGCTGATTTCTTACAAAAAATTTCAGTTTAGTTAAAAGTTGTTCAACAGAAAGACCTTCTGGATGCGCTCGAAGTTTCCGAATAATCTCCCATCTAACTCGAGAACCTGCTTCGTAAGCTTCCAAACCTTCAACTGACTGGAGTAATTTCAATAAATTGTTTGTGGGTGAACTGTTAAAATATTCTCTGGCAATTTTTCCTCGCTGTGTCAAACCATAATAAGATCTTGTAGCTGATCCATCATCAGGAACTTCCCAACGACGAAAATTTTTAACTAAATCAGCATGAAGAAGAGGTCTAGCATCTCTAGCTATACCATAAATCTTAATTCCAGTAGTTCTTGAAATTTCTGCCATTGGTGTTGGTATGTCAGTGTAAAGCGCCAAGAAAATACTTCTTGATGTTTCTCTAGCCAACGCAGTTGCTACCAATGGTAATCTATCTTCCAATCCCATATTGATTATTAATTGGATAGAAAATTATTTAAAAAAATTTGGCGGCTTACCGAATATAATCCTAATAAAATATTTATTTATATCTAAAATTTGGAATTAACAACATGCCAACTCGTTATATTCCAAAGAAAATTTCTGAGATTAAAAAAACAGATTCTACCATTTCTTTGGTTGGTAAAATAGTACAAATTTCGGAAAATGAATTTGTTTTACAAGATGAAACTGGAAGAATTGGAATTTTTTCTGAAGAAAAAGTTGGAGAGGGAAAAATTGTCCGAGTTTTTTGTTCGACTGTTGACGGCAACTTGAAAGCCGATACAATTCAAAGCTTAAATGGTTTTGATGTAAACCTATATAATAAAGTCAAGGAACTTTATAGCAAGGCTGGATTGTAAATGTTTAAAGCAACAATTTCAAATGTTGGTCTTCTTACAGATTCTATCTCGACTATCGCTGAACTTATTGATGAAGGAATTTTCAAAATTGCAAAAGATGAAATTACTTTGTCAGCAGCAGATCGTGCGATGGTTGCTGTTGTAAAATTCAATTTGTCTGCAAAAGCTTTTGACGAGTACGAACTTGAAAAGGAAAGGGAAATTGGCTTGAACATTCCGGGGTTTCTTTCGGTTTTGAAACGTGCGACTTCACAAGATAAAGTCAGTCTAAACCTAGCTGAAAATAAATTACAAGTTGACATTCGTGGGAAAAGCAAGAGAAAATTTGTCGTACCGCTAATCGAATTAACGAGAGAAGAAATTCCGGACATCGAACAGCTGGAAAAAAATTTCACAACGAAAGTTCAACTCGCTCCAGAAATTTTGCAAAACGGAATTGAAGACGCAGAAATAATTTCCGATTCGGTAATTTTTCAAGCAGAGCCGAAAAAATTCTTGATGAAGGCAGAAGGCGACGTGAGCAAAACGGAACTTGAACTGGAAAGCGGAGATTCGGCACTGATTTCGCTTAATGCGGATGCGGAAGTCAAATCTCGTTATCCGATAGATTATCTTAAAAAAATGTTGAAGGCCGCAAGAATCGCTGACTCTGTTTCAATCGCGTTTGGACAAGATTATCCGATGAAAATTTCTTTTGTTGCAGGAGACAAAGCGAGCTTGGAATTTGTTCTTGCTCCGCGTGTATCTGAAGATTAATTGCCTACTTAAATTTTACTAAATTATTAATTGATTATGTCAGATGAATCTATTCACGAACTTGCTGTAAAATTATACGAGGCCCAAATGGTCTTGGATTCAAATGTTCGTGCTGCAAAATGGAAAATGCGTGGAATGGGAATTGGGAAAGAAGAATCCATGCTTGCATCAATGCGACTGATTGAAGAAAGCGGCGAGAAAATTCATGAATTTTTGAGTGACGACGGGAAGGTAGATTATTCGAAAATTCCTCCCGAAGAAAGAGATCCATATAAACAGCACCGAACACTAGCAAGAGAACTTGGATGTGCTCTATTTGCCAATTACGATTCTCTGAGTGTAACGGATCAATACATCACACTATCGGAAACTCCGGAAACAAAATTCAGATTTTCAATTGGACTTGTTATAGAAGGGAAGACCAACCCAAGAATGGAAGCTTACATTGATCAAAACGGAAAATTTGTATCTGCAAAACTAAAAGAGTACAAGTAAAAATAAGAAAGGGACGAAAGTTTAATTTTGTTGCATCACCTCCATCCAGTCGAAGTCCAAATATGTGAGTTATGTAGACTTTTTGGAATGTGGGTGAATAGAAAGTTCATACTCGGACCAAAAATATTTTTAGCATAGATGTATACACTGCTTGTGAAAATTGAATCTAGAACAAAGTTCCATAGAAAGTTAAACTTTAATTTGCAAAAACTCAACAGTTGATTGAATGGTAGTAATAGTTCCTTTGTGGTTTTGGGAATTCAGCTCAACAATCTATTTTATTGCAATGGTTATCGGGATATTTCTGAGCTATTTCTCTTTCAAACTATACAACTTCACAAGTAAAAAACAACATCTACTTCTGCATATTGCATTTATTTTCATAGCTGCAAGTTTTCTCGCAATTTTCGTAGGGAATTTGGAAAGCTACTATAATTTTCAATCTTCCTGTAATCCAAACTGTATAATTAACCCAAACGATCCGACATATTTCTGGATACGTTTCGGAAACTACGGATATTACTCAACTTCTCTGATTGGTTATGCATTTCTCGCACTTAGCTACTGGTACTCTGAAAAAAAGAATCTTCGTTTTGCGTTGCTGCCGGCCGTCGGAGCAATTGTACAATCTCCAACAATTTACGTTTTGTTCCCGTTCGTCAACACATACTTCAACATTTTCCACATACTCTCGATACTCTTTGTTTCATACATCGTTTTATACACGCTGAAAAATTATCGAAAGACGAAAAGTTTCAACTCGTTGCTTGTATTGTCTGGATTCGTCGCGATTGACTTTTATCACTTGTTGATGTACCTCATTCCGTTTTATGCAGAAACTTTCGCACTCGCACACTTTGCACTCCTTATCGGTTTCGGTAGTCTGTTGTTCATGCTTATCCGGGTGAATAGGAAGTGAATCAGCGCAGATCCAAGCTTCAAGTCGTTGCAGATGTATTGCGTGTAATCGAGATGGAACAGGGTAGGAGAGTAAAACCTACACATATTTTGTACAAAGCGAATCTTTCTCACAAACTTTTGAAAGAACACTTAAACACATTGCTGCAAAAGGGATACATAAATGTTGAGATAGAAGGCAATCATACTTACTACAAGATCACTCCGGAAGGACAGAAGTTTATGCAGGAACTGCGAAAGATCGAAAAATTGTCACAAGCGTTCGGTTTGCCAATCTAAAGAACAGGTTTTATTTTTAGTTCACCAGATTATTCATTATGAAAACTATCGGAATACTTGGTGGGATGGGTCCTGTGGCCACCGCAGAACTTTACAAAAAAATAATCAAATACTGTCAAACAAAATATGGAGCTGTACAGGACAAAGATTATCCACCAATCGTGATGTACTCTCTGCCGTTGAAGGGGACCGACGAGACCGGAATAATCAACGAGTCTTCTGTCTTCCAAGAATTCGTAAAGGAAATAAAAAAACTGAAAATACACGGAGCAGATTTTGTAATCATTCCTTGCAACACTCTTCACACATTCGACAAAAGACTCCAGGAAGAATTGAGTATACCTTTGATGAGCATAGTCGAAGTTACTTCCAACGAAGTGAAAAATTCAAAAATGAAAAAAATTGGTCTACTAGCTTCCGAAACGACGTACGGAAACAACCTTTACGAATCGTATCTAGATAGTCTAGTTGTTCCCGACAAAAAAGAAAGAAAACAAATCTCTCAAGTTATTTTACATGTGATGGGCGGAAAGAATTCGCAAACTGACAAAAAAATTCTTTTGAAAATTATAGAAAACATGAAAGTTGACGCAGTGATTCTCGGATGCACGGAACTGCCTGTCGTCCTAAATCAAAGCGACACAAAAATAAAAATATTCGATTCGCTAGAGATTTTAGCAAAGAATGCAGTTGATTATGCCCAGATCGCCTAATCAGGTATGGCACAGCGCTGGAAACGCTGCGAGCGCAAGCTCTTGTGGGTTCAAATCCCACTCTGGGCGCACCTTTTCATCGAACTTAAATAATTAATCAACTAACAAACAGTCATGCCAACACAAAAACAATTACGAAACAATTTAATCGAACTAGAAGAGAGAGTAAGAAAATATTTTGATGAACATGTCTATGCTGGCTATACAAGACCTTTTCATCTGGAAGAAATCCAGATGTCACCTTTAAATCGTCATGTTCTTTATGCTGTACCTGAAGAAAAATTGGATGAAGAAATATCATCAATAGATAAAGCGTATGAAACAGGTTTAGCAGAAGTAGGTGCTAAATTGCATCTTGCAGTGAAATTACCATATTGGGTTTACATGAAATAAAAGAAGCCCACGAACTGACGAAACTTCCAAGTCACACTCTAGTGCTAAGACACTTTTTGTAGATTTTTCAGAATAAGAAGGTCGGATGAAAAAATGCAAATGAGGGTTGGGTGGGAGCCGAACCCTCTTTGGCTGGACTCTGGATGTGGATACATTCAGGTAGGTAACAATTAGTTTCGGGGATATACCCCATTTATGAAAACTAAATCTAGAACAATGTTCAATATATTTCGGGTGTGAAAATGCCTACAAACTTACCTGTTGAGTGGTCATTAGTCGAAAAAGAATACCAAAGTGCAAAAACATTGGAGGAAAAAATTGCTACGCTGAAAAAATTAATTTCTGTCACACCAAAACACAAAGGGACTGAACATCTTCTCGGAGATTTGCGAAAAAGATTAGCAAAACTCGAGGATCAGCTAGAACGAAGATCCAAAAAAACTGGAAGAAAAGTAGAAACGATAAAGAAAACTGCAGATATTTTTGTACCGATAATCGGATTGACACAGAGCGGAAAGAGCACGCTGATGAAATCATTGACAAATGCTCCTGTGGAAATTTCTTCAAAACCTTACACAACAAGGGAATCGGTAACTGGAGTTCGTTTCTTCGAAGGTGTCGATATGCAGTTTGTGGAAATTCCATCGTTCTTTTTGAGAAAAGATATGGACATTGCAAGAAATGCTGACGTAATTGTTGTAATGACTAGAGACGAGCGAGACTTGAAAAAAATTCAGGAAGTCGTTAGACAGAACAAACTTGAAGGAAAGAAAATAATTGTCACCAACATTGGAAAACCTTACGAAGAATTGTTGCACGAAATAATTAACAAGATCGATGTTGTGAGAGTTTTTACAAAACCTGTTGGGAAGAAAGCTGCAGAGAAAGCAGTTGTTTTGAAAAAAGGTAGTGCGATGAAAAATCTCGTGAAAAGAATAAACGAAAGCTGGCTAAAGAATTTCAAGTTTGCAAGAATTTTCGACGACACGGAATTTTCTGGAAGACGAGTCGGCTTGAATTATCTTTTGAAAGATAGAGATGTTGTTGAAATTCACAGTGGCTGAAAAGGATAAAAAGTTTTCTTTGTAAGCAGTTCGTATGTACTACACATGTACTCTATCTGCAACTGGTAAAATTGGAGAAAGAGGCGCTAGAAAAATTTTAGAAGATAATTTAAGCAAGATAGATAGAATTAACTTCACAGAATACTCGAATCCTGATGTTTATAAAATCTACTTTTTTCAAATTCTGAAGAGAAAAGAAGTAGAGAAAATTATAGCTAAAATCAAAAATGAAATGCAACCTTATGGTATACAAATTGAATTTACAGAGTTAAAAGATATTGCTGGTTTCGGGCGACACTAGCTACTCAACCAACACTTTGAGTAAATCTGCCTGAGAAACCATTCCAACAAGTCTTTCGTTTGCAATTACCGGAAGTCTGTTCACTTTGTTTCTCTCCATTACTTCTGCAGCCTCTAGAATAGTAGCTTCAGGGTTTATGGATACAATGTCTGTACTCATGAAATCTTCAGCTTTCATTTTTGACACTCTTTTGAGCTCGGTCATAAATTCTAATTCTCTTTTGAAAAGTTGTCCGACAAACAAAGTAAGCATATGAGGTTCTTCAGAACTTGCATCCAAATCTGGAAGCTTGATTCTCATGAAACGAATTATATCGCTCTCGCTAATTACGCCAACAACTTTTCCTTCTTGAATTACTGGAGCTCCGGAAATATTTTCACGAGAGAGAACCCTCGCTATTTTAAAAATGGAATCGTCTGGAGAAAAATAAATTATATTTCTACGCATGATGTCCTTTACGAGCTTCACTCTAAATTATTGTTTTTCAAGAAGTAAAAAGTTTAAACTTTTAGTACGAGCCGATAAGCAGGCTGGTTATATTCATCTCAAACATCAATGAATCTTCCTTCCCTAACTTCTCTTGCCATGTACAGAGCCTAACATGAACTCACTATTCCCTGTTTGCGCCGCTTATCTGGTATTTCTTCTTTCAACAATTTCAGTTGAGCGACAAGTTTCGTGAGCTTGAAATCTTTCTCTTGCCAGTAAAATTCCCTGACAACTCTTCCTATTGGGTTGTAAATGTCGTCATTCAAATTGAGTTCTTTTTTCTTTTTTGTGACAACGGATTTCATTAAAGTCTGTTCGGCTCATATGAAAACAAACTAGACATTTGGTCTACCTTATCTTCGAACCGACTTCAATTTCTTCAGAAGGTTGGAGCAAAACGATTTTTCCTTCTTTGTTTTCCGCAGCAAGAACCATGCATTGCGACTCGATATCCATCATTTTTCTCTTCTCAAGATTCGTGACGAAAATAAATTTTTTTCCAACAAGTTGTTCGGAAGTAAAAATCTTTTTTAATCCAGCAACTGCTTGTTTTTTCTCATTTCCAAAATCGACTTGAAGTTTAATTAACTTTTCAGAATTAGGAATATCTTCAACACTAAGAATTTTTCCAACACGTATGTCAAGTTTTTGAAAATCTGCAAATGAAACTTCTACCATACCAAAAATATTCTGCGGGAAGATTTAAATTGTTAACAATTCTTCTAAAGAAAGCCCAGGGGAATTTCCGGCATAGACTGGTACACCTTTGATTTCTATCGCTGCAAAGAATAATCTCGGATAGTGGTTTGCTCTGGGTCTCTTTAATTTCTCGTTGTATGAGAGATTGGTTTTGCTACCTCCGCGCTGCATAAATGTAGAAACAATGTTCTCAAATATACTACGAACTGGTTCATCTGCATCCAAATGACCATATGTTCGTTCAAAAAAGACACTTGTTAATTCGACGACTGACGGACGAAATAGGTATCCGTCCTTTTCTAGTTCTGCAGCTTTACGAGGATCGTAAATTCTCCCAAGTGATCTAGCTGTTGTAGCTGTTCTATTTTGATTCTGGGAGATAACAGTTTTCAATAAAGTTTGTTTTCCATTTGGCAGATCTTCTACATAGATAATGAATAATGTTCGATTCCGGACAAATCACGTGCTTTTACAGCTTTCAAGAATTCTATTGCTTGCATAGCAAGATTTTTTGAACGGAGAACTATTTAAACTCATTCAACTTTCTGAAAAAGAATTTTTCCTTTCTTGACTTTTCCTTCAAATTTTTTCTCGAACTTTATATCAGAAAATTTTTGTGGATTCAGTCCAAGCTGTTCGAAGATTTTTTCAGAAGTTTCAGGAAGAAATGGCGAAATCAGAATCGCAATTACACGTACAGCTTCCAATAGATTATGAAGTATATTTGAAAGTTCTTCTTTTTCTTTTTTCCAGGGTTCAGTTTCATTCACATATTTGTTTGTTGCTCGGACGAATTCCCAAATTTCTTCAATTGCAGAATTTATCTCAAGTTTTTCCATATGATTGTCAATTTTTTGGAGGCGTAGCTTACCGAACAACTCATCAACACCAATAATTTTTTTATCGAATTTCTCTACAAGGGAAAGAACTCTGTAAACAAGATTTCCCAAGTCTGCTGCAAGTTCTCCATTTATTTTTTCTTTCAATGAATTTTCTGAGTAATCACCGTCGCTACCAAATGGTATCTGTCGCAAAATAAAATAGCGGAAAGCATCAACAGAATATTTTTTCGAAACTGCAATTGGATCAACAACATTACCCAACGTCTTCGACATTTTCTGTCCTTCAACAGTCCACCATCCATGTGAAAAAACTTTTTTCGGAGGTTCGATATCTGCAGAGAAAAGAATCGCAGGCCAGATTACAGAATGGAACCAGTTAATCTCTTTTCCAACAAGATGGACATCTGCAGGCCAGAATTTTTTAAACGATTTTCCATCAGGCCAACCAAGAGCGGAGACGTAGTTAATCAGTGCATCCAACCAAACATAGACTGTATGTGAATTGTCAAGAGGAAACTTTATTCCCCACTTCAGATTTTTTCTACTTATGCTAAGATCTTTCAAGCCTTCTTTTACTCTGTTGATAATTTCCGGAGCACGAAACACCGGAGACAAAAATTCTGGATTGTCTTTGTAAAACTGAAGAAGTTTTTTCTGGTACTTGCTCAAACGGAAGAAGTATGTTTCTTCTTTCAACAATTTCAGTTCGAGGCTCGGATGATCTTTACATTTTCCATTGACAATTTCTGTCTCTGTTTTGAAACTCTCGCATCCGGTACAGTATAAACCTTCGTAGAATCCTTTGTAGATGTCTCCATTTTTGTTAATCAATTCAATAATTTTTTTTACAACTTTTTCATGCCTCTCTTCCGTTGTACGAATAAAATCATCGTAGGAAATACCAAGAGTTTTCCAAATAAGTTTGTATCTTTCCGAAACTTCGTCCGTAAATTTTTTTGGCGCCTTACCGACAGAATTGGCAGCTTTTTCTATTTTCTCTCCGTGTTCGTCTGTACCAGTCAAGAAGAAAACGTCTTCGCCCTTCAGTTTATGCCAACGTGCAAGAACATCTGCAACAATCGTTGTGTACGCATGTCCAAGGTGTGGAGAATCGTTTACGTAGTAGATAGGAGTAGTTACATAGAACTTCTTTTTTGCGCGTTTGGTTTTGGCATCAATTAGCGAAACACCTTGAAACAACTATTGAGAATCGATATTTAAAACTTTTAGTCTAGGCTAACAAATTATCTATTAATGAAAGTCCGTGCTGTAATTTTCGACTTCGATCAGACTCTAGTAAACGATTATCCACAACACACAAGAGCTTTTCTTCTAGCGGCAAAAAAATTTGGATACAGACTTAGCAAAAAGAAAATCCAAAAAAAATTCGGAGTTTCCGCAAAAAGTCTTGTACACGAGCTTATTCCAAAAATGACTGAAAAAGAATTGGAGAAATTTGTCGACTACAAAGAAAATTCGTACAGAAAACTAACACGAGAAAAAGGAATAAAACTTATACCGAATGTTTTGCAAACTCTCAAATTTTTACGCAAGAAAAAAATAAAAATTGCTATCGCCTCTTCTGCAAGCAGACAAAATATTTTACTTGATTTCCAAAAAACTGGTTTGTCAAAATTTAGAATTCCATTTATTGCAGCCGAAGACGTACATCACACAAAACCAAATCCAGAACCTCTGCTAAAAGCTGCAAGACTTGTGAGAGTCAGTCCGAAAAACTGTTATTATATAGGCGATTCGAAGTACGAAATGATTGCTGCAAAACGAGCGAAGATGTTTGCAATCGGTATTCACACTGGCGCTTATTCTGAAAAAGAATTGGAAAAAAATGGAGCGAAAATCGTTTTTAAGAATTTCAAACAGCTAGAAAAATTTTTGAGGAAACAACTTACTCCATGCTGAGAGGATAATTTTTATTATAAAAATTTTCCCAAAAAAATTTCTGTATGTTTATCTAAATCTCGCATATAATTTGCTACCCCATCACCGCAAATATAATGAACCCGTTTTTTAATTATAGTATTCACATCTAAACCAGCACCAAAATAAACTTCTGCAAAAAGATTGTTGAGCAGTGAAAGTAACCCCTCTGTGTAAATAGGCCACATCTCCCTTGTAATCTTATTGTGCAAAAGGGTGCTGATATCAAGAAACTGTCTTTTGTGTCGGCGAAATACACGGTCAATTGTGTAACCAGTGCGTGAATTCTCTGTCACTATATGCGACATTATTGCATAAAAGTCATCAAAATTTAGATAGTCAAAATATTTTTCAGTAATTTCACCTCCTCTTTCTGGTATAACAAATTTTTGATCACCCACTGGTTCGACTGGCTTGTCTGGCGTAAGCAAAATTAAACTATAACCAATTGGTATTTTACTTAATAGAATTTTGAAAACTCCAGAATTTTCATCTGGAATGAGAAATCTTCTTTTTAAATTGCGGCTCATGAAAAATCAACATAAATTTAAGAAGTTCCAAAATTTAAATAGTCGTTTAAAAGAACAGACTGAAAAGTAGTAGTTTATTCGCGAACAATCTGGGCGAAGCGCGGAGTGATGACGAGATAGCCTTCTTCGGTGCCAGCTATGTCCCAACCGAATTGCTGGCAGACTCTCTTCCACTTCTGCACAGACGTTTGGAAAGCTCCAAGATCTCTTTTCTGCAAGTCTTTCGTCTTCAGAAAAAGTATCTGCCCTTCGCGCAAGAATTTCATCAGTCTATCGATGTCGATCATGCCGTTGAGATTCTCGATTCGAATGAGAACTTTTTCTCCAACCTGAGCTTCTTGCCCTTCTTCGACAGGAAGTTCCGCTGGTTCTGATTTCTTAGGACTGATGACGTCTATCAAATCTTTTAACAAAGGCATGAATCTCTAACTTCTATTTCGCTTTCAAACGATTTAAATATTCACAGAACCTTTGATTTTCTCTCTAGAGAAAATTCTCTCAGAAACGTATTTTCCCAATTTCAATAAGTACGGTTCTTTCGCTCTAGCTATTCCTAAAAGTCCGTCTAAAAACATTCCGACACCAATTAAAGCTCCGATGTCGCCAGATACACTTGGCAAAGAAGAATTGTAGGTTAGCTCTGCAAACAATGTTCCGCCAAGACTTTCTGCATAGCTAATCAGATTTCTCATCTTTCTTACTTCTTTCGAAAAGTTAAATTTCTTTCCTGAGATTTTGAAAAGATTTTTACATATTTTCTACAAAGTCAGCTGCATTCTGCAACGAGCTTGCAAATCCTGGCTCAGCGCCGAACACGACAACTTTCTTTCCGTACTGTTTCGCTTTTTGAACAACAGGAAGAAAATCTGCGTCGCGTGTAGCAAGAGCAATATACTCAATGTCAGTCGAAACTGCAGCTTCGGTTGCAGCGACAGCAAGAGAAACGTCAACGTCGTTTGCATCTTCTTCTTTCATTGCAAGAATCATTATCACTTCAAACCCTTCGTTTATAACCGCTTCAATTAATTTTTCTGGAGCGAATTGATTTACAAAAACTTTTGCGATAACGACTCTTCCGTATTTTGCAGCTCTTTTTTTGAGTTCGCGCAAGTCAATCATGAATTCTTTTCTGAGCATGTTCGGACCATCAACGAAAATTGCAATTCGTTGAGTCTTTTCAAAAACATTAGTTTCTTCTTCCATTTTCAAAATCCTCCTTGGATTAAAATCCTATACCTGTTTATCCGGTCCACGAAAACGTTTGACCTTTTATAGATACAGCAGAACCTGTTATTAAATAGTTTCCGCTTAGTCCTACATCTCCCTGAAATCCATCGATTCGTAGACTCTCGTTTTGTAGGTCCTCAGTAGCAGAACTGCCGCTAGTTTTTTTCAGCGTGCCGTAAACGTTCTGAAGAACAAGAGGTTGTTTCGATAACGAAGAGATAGTGTAGTTCGCTGTAGAAAATTGCGAGATTATTTTCAATTTCTGACCTGAAGTTGAGCTTATGCTTACTGAATTGAGTACTACAGAGTCAGCTTGTCCATTTAGAATAACTGTTCCGTAGCTGAATTGCGCTTGTCCGTTGAAGTTGTAAATTTGTACAGTTGCACCATTTCCGGGTTGATAGGACGAATCTCCGACTTGTAAAGTTATGAAATTTGTACCGAGCAAAACAATGTTGGAATTTTGTGCAGTGAGCGTTTGTCCGTCAAGTGAATTTGACAAAGTACTAAGACTAAACGAAAAAGCATTGCCACTAGGTGTTGGATTGAACAATGGGATGAACGAAGGTAAGTTGAGATATTTGCCTATATCGCCGATAACAGGTAAATTCAATGTTGTTGAACCGAAAAGTAAAACCAGAATACCCAAAATCACGACAATGGCAGCAATAATTTTAATCTTTGACATTTTCCCTAAAACATTTTTGGCTAAACAAGAATATATTTATAGAGTGAAATCTTTCCTATAAGTAGAGGTTGACAAATGGCTTTTGATTGGAGTGGTCTTCTCAGTAATTTGATCTACTTGGGGCTATTTTTCGTATTCATTTTCTTCTATCCAAGAATTATGATTTCACAGATGATGTTCAGTCTTGAAAGAACGGTAAACACTTTGGAGAAGTGGACAAATGAAGGAAAAAATATTGTCATTAAAAAAATCACGAAGAAACCGAGCAAGGAACTTAGAGAAGCGGTAAATAATTTTTTAGAATTTTTCAGAATAGAACCAGTGAATATTGATCCTTATGGTGTGATGAAAAAGATAGAACATCTTGACGTTCTTTCTGATGAACGCTTGAAATATTTTGCAAAAAACATTGCACCGAAATTTGACACAGAAGCACAGGCAGACATTGTTGGTGGATTGAGTGGAGCAATAACTCTGCATCAAATTGCAAAAATAGTTAGACATTATGTCGAAATGATTAGGAAAACTAAAAATCTCCAGCTTGCTTTAGTTTTACAGATGCAGCTACCGATGATTGAAAAACTTTCTCGAGCAATGCTTTATGCAACTGAAGCTCTCTCAAATGGTTGGCCGATTGGTGATTCTGTGGGACCACTCGTTGTAGCACATCTGATTGGAGATTCACACGTGAAAGAATTTGATGATGAAACTTTGTATGTGCAAAAAAATCTTTTCGGGAAACAAGTTATAATTGTAAAAGCGAAAGGTCCAGGTGGACGTTTAGGAAAACTTGGAAGAGTAGTTGAAAAACTTTCGAAAGGAAAAAAGATTGCAAAAATAATCACGATTGATGCTGCACTAAAACTTGAAGGTGAAAAAACTGGATCAGTCGCAGAAGGAATCGGAGTTGCGATTGGTGGAAGTGGAGTTGATAGAAGTTACATCGAAAATGTCTCTACACAGAGTAGAATTCCTATTGATGCGGTTGCAATAAAAATGTCGCAGGAAGAAGCTGTAATGCCGATGAAGAATGAAATTTTCAATTCTGTTAATCATGCAATGAAAGTCGTTGAAGAAAATTTGAAGCGAACTCGCGGACACGGAAAAATAATTATTGTCGGAGTTGGAAATTGTTCTGGAATTGGAAATAATAAGAAAGCTGCAATGCAAGTTGAAACTTTGATTCGAAAAAATGCACAAACTGTGAAGAAAAAAGAGGAAGAAGAAGAGAGAGAACAGAAAAAGTGGAAACTCTTCGGATTCTAGACTCCAGATTTTGTTTTGACTTGTCCTAAATCAAATCTTATTCTTCCGTCAGGATCTCTGTAGGCTGAACCATTCGTGGCATACTTTTCTAGTATGTGTCCGATCAATCTTGTGTATAGACCATTGCCGTCTATGTTGGCTTGAAGAGTCGATTCAACTTTATTGTGTTTTGTTCTGGCGAGTTTTCTTATTTCCCACTGCGCTCCATCGTCCGTCCGCTGAAGTTGAAAATTGATGTCAGCATAGCCATTCAGGTTTGCATATCCAAGAACTTCTGTGCCGAGAGGAACGAAGTATGCTGCGGCTTCTGCAAAGTATCTATGATCGTTAAACAAATCCCTCGCTATTCCAGCTGCGTGATTGAAAATTTTCGAAGCTTTTTCTACAGCTTTGATTGATGGTGGTTCTACGATTTCCCATCTGTCTCCGGCATGCAACAGGCTTTCGAAAAATTGTGTTCCGTAATTGTGCCGCATGTGCTGTGCGGCCATTGAAGCAGAACCTCGGAATAGATATTCAATGGACATTGTTTTCAGAGCAGGATCTTTAGGATTTTGTATATCTTCAATTTTACCAATTGGTGATCTTACATTAAGAATTATAACTGGATCAGTAAAATGCTCTATGTCAACGTTAGGAAATAATTCTTCGAAGAACTTTGGTCTAGCTGTGTAACCAGATGCAATTCCAGCCCGTTCAGCTTCCGGTGCAAATGTCGGAGAAATTATTGCATATGTTTTTGACGTGGCTTTTAAAAATTTTCTATAACCAACTGTTCTTGACAAATTGTCGCTTGCTGCATAAGCCAGCGCTTGGGATAAATTAAATGGATTTGTAGAAAATGTAGTGGAAGTTCGAGCACACATCAATGCAGCATAACGAACGTCTTCTTTCGGTAATTTCTTTCCGTTGCCTGCGTCAATTTCGTAAAGTTCTTTCAAACTCGAAGTAAGTTCTTCCAGTCCTCGTCTTACCTTTTCAACTCCTTTGAATTCTTCGGGGATGATGTGAACAAGCAATGGAACATCCCTTCCGCTTTTTTCTTCCGAACCTCTGAACTCCGCATTGTCGATCGAGTTAAACAAAAACAAATCGTAACGTGTCACAAAATCCACTGAAAGCATTGGAGGAATAAGTTCTACAACTGAAGTGTGTCCTCGTGCTTCAAAATCTGGAAGTTCTTTTATTCTGTAAACAAGTGGAGCGTAAGGTTTTCCAGAAGCTGTTCTTCCCAGTCCGTGCAAAAGTTCCCATGAATTACTAGGACTTCTATCAGCAAATCCAGCAGCAAGCATTGCAAATTCTATGTTGTTGGGTTCTTTTCGCATCGCCATTAGGTTTAGTACACGCGTCCATAAAGCAATACGCTTTGCAAAAAAACTTTCGTCGACAACATCATGTTCTTTATTGATATCGAAAAATCGTAACTTCGGAAATGTTTCTTTGAATCTTTTTTTCCTTTCCGGATAAGGACTAATATAATCTATAGCGAGTTGGGTAAATTGTTCGGGTCTTAACTGAAAAGTGTCATCAAATCGAAATTCATTAGCAAAATCGTGAGTTATATCATCGTACTTAAGAAGTTCTACAGAGAAATTTCCTAAGTGTTGGCTGACTTGCCACATTGCATCTTCATATTCCGTACTTTCTTTTTTCACTTCGTCATATAGATCGTGTATTTCATCGTCAGATACATTGTAAGGATAAAGAAGTTTTACTTCAGGTTCCCTTTCAACAACTAATTCTGTAGTGAACATTCAAAATTAAACTAATTCTAAAAGATTTATGTTTTGTTTTCGTTCATTTCAGATTTAATATAATTTTTGTGCAACATCTTTTAGTTTTTCTTGAAAAACTTCCAATCCATCATCATTCTGAATTACAAAATCACACATTGACATGCATTTTCCAACCTGTTGTCCGTATTCTGGTTCGCCTTCTCCTTGGTCACGTTTGTCGAGTGCAATAAATTCTTCAAAAGTTTTCGGGTCTGTCTGTCGTTCACGAGTCTGAACTCTTTGCCAACGAATCTCCTGTGGAGCATCAACACCAATTAGGAAAAAATTTTTTCCAAAAGTTTTTTTCAACCATTCCGCTTCTCCAGGATTTCGAATTCCATCAACAATTATCAGTTCTCTTTCTCTTGGCAGATATTCCACACCCATTTTTGCTAGAATATGAGTTCCATAATTTTTTCTCATTTCGTTTCCAAAATCCTGAAGCGATTTTCTATTGAAATCTTTTTTCTTTCTCTGCTCTTCAGCGCGAATCACAGAAGAAAGCGAAACGTAGTAAGAAGTAAATTTTTGTTGAAGAAAGTCTTTGACTACTTCTTTACCGGAAGCAATCGTACCAGTGATGCCTATAACTTTCATTCAACAAAATTCGTTTTTCAAATTTAAATTAATTTTCTGTCCTAAAGATCAGCTGGACGAAGAGTTTTTCTACCGTTCGCCTTCGCACGTTCGATAGCACGCTTAAGTTTCCAGGCGACTTTATTGTCAAGTTCCTTGAAAAAGTCCCCACTAGCGCGCATACCTTTCAGTTGAGAACGAACAGCAGATTTCACCACTAGTGCCATTAATCATTCACCTGAATTTCTATTGAATTTTAACACTATTTAAATTTGTTGTTTATTTGCCGAAATTCTCAAGAATTCGAAGGTTTAGAAAAAAGAACAAGTTCGACTCCCGCTTCTTTCATCAGGTTTGTTCCTAGTTCGTCTGGATATTTTTCTCCAGCAACAACTTTTGAAATTCCTGCATTGATTATCATTTTTGCACAAGTTGTACATGGCACATACGTTGTGTAAAGAACAGCACCGTTCGTATTTATTCCATGTCTGGCCGCTTGAACGATTGCGTTTTCTTCAGCGTGAGAGCATGCACATGCGTCTAATGCTTCTCCAGAATTTATTTCACCTTTCACTCGCGCAGAACATCTTGCACAACCACCGTCCGTGCAATGTTTTGTTTTTGATGGAGTTCCATTGTAGCCTGTAGCGATGACGCGATTTTCACGAACAAGAACAGCACCTTTTGCTGGTGATAAACAAGTAGAACGTTTCTTTGCAACTTGAGCAAGTTCCATGAAATATTCATCCCAAGTTGGTCGAGGCATTGTTATTATAAAGCTGGGAAAAAATATAAATGTTAAATCTACAGAGTGGTTTTATGGGATTGCGACCTGGAAGATCAATGAGAAAAGTTGAGAGACCTTACACGAGAGTCTCGAAAAGTGTGCCGAGAAAATCTTATGTTGTTGGTGTTCCTTTTCCAAAGACACACCAATTTGAAATGGGTGCGCGAACTGGAAATTTTGATACGACACTTTATCTTGTTGGAGAAAAATCTGTACAGATTCGAGATAATGCATTGGAAGCTGCAAGAATTGTTGCAAATAAATTTTTGGACACGAAAGTCGGACCGACAAATTATTTCATGAAAATTTTGAAGTATCCACATCATGTTTTGCGAGAGAAACCAATTGCAACAGGAGCAGGGGCAGATCGATATTCGCAAGGAATGGCACATGCGTTTGGAAAACCAGTTGGGACTGCGATACAGACAAAAGAAAATGAAAGACTTGTCATGCTCAAAGTTTCGAAACAAAATCTGGAACTTGCTAAAGCTGCACTGAAAAAATTTGGATTGAAAATTTCAACATCGACGAAAATTGTTTCAGCGTGATTATTTTTCCAATTTTTTGAATCCGTACGCGAGTCCTGCGAGAATTAAAATTGAAAATAAAATATTGACGTAGTTGAATGTCGGAAATGCTGCGATTGCTAAAGATGTTGTAGGCTGTTGTTGCAAACCATTCCAGACCCAGAGCCAGCTAGCTGCACCGACCGAAGCAAAAACTATCGCCAACAAAGCGAACTTGTTCCCGTGTGGATGCTCTTCTGGCCTTCGAAGTCGAGACAGATATATGGAAATTTCTCCTACCGTGTCTGCAATCTCTTTGTCCAGATCGTCTATAAGTTTTCTGTAGCGCGTTAGTTCCATGCCAGATTTCAATCTATGGTAATCCAAGTCGGAAGAATCTTCGATGTCCTTAAGTTCAGGATGCAGTCTCATGAACATTCTAAGAGCGTCTTTTTCAGAATATCCCCTGTGTGCAACGAATTCTTTTGCAGTCTCTATATCGGCTACAGTGTCATGCGCTTTCTGATAGCCTTCCCTAACAGATTGCAATTCCTGATAAGCAACCCCACCGAGTCTTACTTGCATTTTTAGACGATTTGCTTCGTCCTTGTTTGGTGCATATCGATCAAGATCACTGCGGAGAGAGTTTCTGCCTCCCTCTGATCGTAGTTTGTAGCTGACCTCTTCTAAAAGTTTTCTTGAAACTGCTGGCAAGTTCTCAATTAACTATTCACCTGCGTGCTAAAAATAGTTTATTTACAAAATAATATTATGGAGTATATTCTCTGGTTTGACAAAATTTCCAAAGATGACATTCCATTGGCCGGAGGTAAAGGTGCTAACCTCGGGGAGATGGTTCAGATTGGAATGCCTATTCCAGCAGGATTTGTCGTCACAACAAAAGCTTTCGATCGATTCTTGAAAGAGAATAATCTTGAAGATGAAATTCAGAGAATAATTTTACAAACAAACGTTGACAACGTTGTAGATCTGAAAGATACTTCTGCAAGAATAAAATCAATGATACTTGCTGCCGAAATTCCAGCGCAGATAAAAGGAGAAATTACTGAAGCTTACAAAATGCTCTCTTATTCTGAAAATGTTGTTGCGAATGAAAAACTTTTGTCGCTGATTTCTCCTGGAAGAGAATATGCAATTGTTGCTGTCAGAAGTTCTGCGACCGCTGAAGATTTACCGACTGCAAGTTTCGCTGGACAACATGAATCATTTCTAAATGTGAAAGGCGCGAAGGATGTTGTTGAGTCTGTAAAAAAAGTTTGGGCTTCGCTCTATGATCCTCGTGCAATTTTTTATCGAGCAAAAAATAATGTCGAACGTGCGAGTATTGCAGTTATTGTGCAGAGAATGGTTAATGCTGATAAAAGTGGAGTGATGTTTACAAAAAATCCACAGACTGGAGAAGAAAATTTTGTAATCGAATCCACATGGGGACTTGGAGAAATGCTTGTCTCCGGATCAATCGAACCTGATACGTTTGTTGTTTCTCGAGATGGAAAAATTCTCTCTTCAAGAATTGGAAAAAAATCTTTGATGAAAATTCGTGATTATGCGACAGATAGAACTGTTGAAGTTAGAGTAGCTAGAGAAAGTATTGAAGCCCCCTCGTTGAATGAAAATGAAATCAGAGCGCTTGTAAAATATGGACTGTCGCTGGAACAGCATTATGGAAAACCGCAAGACGTAGAATTTGCAATTGAAAGAAGTCGTTTACAAATTGTGCAGACGCGTGCGATAACAACTGAGGCAAAAGTTGAAGAAGTAGAAGTCAAAGGAAAACAAATTCTGAAAGGACTTGGAGCTTCACCTGGAGTTGCAACTGGAAGAGTTAAAATTGTTTATAACATTCAAGACATTTCAAAAATTCAAAACAAAGATGTTCTCGTCACGACAATGACCTCTCCCGATTTAGTTCCAGCGATGAGAAAATGTTCTGCAATAATCACTGATCTTGGTGGAGTAACTTCACATGCTGCAATTGTTTCTCGTGAGATGGGAATTCCTGCAATTGTTGGAACGAAGGATGCGACAAAAGTTTTGAAAGATGGACAGACTGTTACTGTTGATGCTTACCATGGAGTTGTTTATCTCGGAGAAAGTTGGATCAAATCTCCAGAAAAAATTTTCGAAGAGAAAGAAAAATTTTCTGTGCCTACAAAAGTTTCAGTGAAAGTTAATCTTGTTTTTGCTGACAAAGCTGAAGAAGTTGCACAGAAAGTTGACGGAGTAGGTTTGCTGCGAATCGAACACATGATTGCTCAATTTGGTGTGCATCCTGCAAAACTTTTGCATGAAGGAAGAATTGAAGAATACACAAAACTTTTAGTCGAAGGAATTCGCCCGATTGCTTCTGCATTTTCTGGAAAACCTGTTTGGGTTAGAACACTTGATGCGCGCAGCGACGAGTTTAGAAATTTGCAAGGTGGAGAAGAAGAACCGAAAGAAGATAATCCAATGCTCGGTTGGCACGGGATTCGCAGAAGTTTGGATGAACCAGAATTGTTGAAAGCTGAATTCGAAGCAATGAAAAAATTGCATGAAGAAGGATTTTCAAATGTGCATGTCATGCTTCCGTTCGTGATTTCTGTTGACGAATTCACACATGCGAGAGAAATTGCAAAAGAACTGAACGTTCCTGGAGAAATGAAAATTGGAATAATGGTTGAAACTCCTGCAGCTGCATTGACAATTGAAGAATTTTGTAAACAGGGAATTGATTTTGTAAGTTTCGGAACAAATGATTTAACGCAATTAACTTTGGGAATCGACAGAAACAATGAAAAAATTGCGAGTTTATTTTCAGAATTTCATCCTGCAGTTTTGAAACAAATTAAAAATGTAATTGACGTGACGAAAAAATACAACATCGAAAGTTCGATCTGTGGAGAGGCTGGAAGCAATCCAGAAATGGTGAAAATTTTAGCTGATTACGGAATAACGAGTGTTTCGTGCAACATCGATGCAATAGAAAAAATCAAATCGATTCTCACTGGTTGATGTAATTGTAAAACGGTTGGAGATCTGTAACGCTATATTTCTTGTACATGAAATCAAGCGGACCATGATAAACGATTACACCTTTGTCTGTAACATCTCCATCATTTTCAATTACTTCATTTGCCCAAGAATTAAGTCTCATCAGGGTTATTCTTGCTTCTTCAGGACTAACTGATCTTTTTGTAGTTCTACTTAGATACTCTGCTGTCTTTTCCGCTTTTCGTACGTCTGCGGTTCTCAATCTCCAACTCAACATATTTGAAAAGAGTTGCAATAAATATTTAAACTTAATAATTTTCATACACATCTTTGTTTTGTGGGGACTGGGTGGAGGTACGCTGATCCTGAAACGGATTTTCAGAGACTCGTCCTTACAGTTTTTGAATTGCCTTATTTGTTGCCGCAAGACATAGTAGCCCAAATCACAGACTGTATGTCGAAGGTATGACGATGGAAGTCAGCAGAAACAACATCAACCTCAACGTTCACCCTTTGATCAATAGACCAATCTCAGCATATCAAAACAAGCGATGATTTTAGCCTCGACCGGGAATTGAACCCGGGACCTCGTGCTTACCATGCACGCACTCTACCGACTGAGCTATCGAGGCACTGTATATAAATTTGATTGTTGATTTTAACTCTTATGAGCGAGAGAGAGTCGAAAGACAACGAAATGTTGCAGTGTCTGTACCAACAAATTGAACTGTTTGCTCGTGAGAAAGGACTAAGAATTTATCCTCTTCGTGGTTCCGTGAAATATCCATGGGATGACAAATTAGAATTGGAATTGAGAGATTCTGCTTCCAGATTATATCTAAATGTTACTCTTGACATGTCTACACTTGAGAAAATTTTTATCACAATGAATCCGAAATTTCAAGAAACCAAATCTTACAGAGATGATTTGAAAAAAAAACTGTGGGAGACTCGTATCAAGTTTGTCATGAACTATAAGTTTCGTTGAAAGAAGAAAAGATAGAAAAAATTTTCTCAAAAATCCATCTTACTGGACACACGAGAGAGGTTCTAGAAAGTTTGTAGAATCAAATAGATTTGTTGATTGTTTTCATCACAACATCTTTCAGGGTCGAGTACCTGAAAGCTAGTCGAATTAGAGGTTCTCTCAAAAACTCGTCAAAGTTGCTTTGGCGAGGCTGATCGAATGCTTCGCGATATACTTCCGGATTAAACTCTAAGACTGAATGATAAAGTGGATGTCCGCGAACTGATCTGTCTGAACTTCTGGTGTAGCCGAGTAAGACGTAAGGTTCAATAATAACTTTAGCAGAATGTACACGAAAAATAATTGTTGCCCTATCTTCCAGATTGCTTTTGCCATTAAATTTGGGTAAATAAACAGAACAATGTAATCCGTCCTTTCCAGTTAACGTACATAAGCTGAAATGTGCGTCCGGATTCTCGCCCAAGGGAAGTCGATCAAGGACAAAGTTAGATTCTGAGATTAATCTGGCCTGGCTTTTTTCTAATTCTAATTCTTTGCCGTTTATGGGTAGTTCGTATCTTTCGGGCGTCTTGGCAGCATCGACTACCAAACGTTTTCTTGGATTCCAAAATTCTCTTTCAAGTTGTTTAAGACCCATACTAACTTTTAGATTAATTAAAAATTTAAACTTACAAAAATTTTTCAGAAACTTTACTACTCGACGACCTTGTAGACATTGTCGCCGTTTCGAACTCTGTCTTTGACTTTCAGTCCGACGGAATCGCCTTTGTTTGCAGTAGCCACATTATCGTGCTCGATCTGCATGCTGTCGACTGTCTGTTGAATGTTCGTTGTCGTGCCTTCGATTGAAATGTTGTCGCCTTTTGCTAACGAATCTGTCAAGTCAACGACGGCAACACCAATGTGCGAGTAGTAGTGAGAGATTTTTCCGACGAGTTTTTTGTCTACCATAATTAACGTATGTCCAGTGTGCCTTAAATCTTTGTGCGGGAGGTGGGATTTGAACCCACGTATGCACTAAGCAACTAGCACCTCAAGCTAGCGGAATTGACCAGGCTATCCGACCCCCGCGTAAAATATACTTTGACTACTGACGTTTTATTCGTTGTCTGTAAGTTTCTGTTGTGAAAAAAGTCTTCTCTTCAATTCTTCCGAATCTAAGAAATCAAATTCATAAGTTTTAAGTTTCCTTCTTTCAAAGGCACTGACGGCTTCAACTAGATGTGGATGTTCGGTCCGAATTTTTTCAAAAATTGTCGGTGATGTTGCATGTTTTTCAAAGTGTCTTTGAAATGCGTATCTTCTCTGGCTCAATAGTTCGTGTGCAACAGTTTCCCAGGAAGAATCTTGTTTTATTTTTGCAAAATCATGTGTGCCTTTTTCGAAAACCAATCCGCTTGGACTTTCTTCCAATAATAATCGTGTTGCACAATGAACCGGTGGAGAGCTTATGTTTGGCGTTGTTGCACATTTTATTTCTTTCTTATAGCCGTAGCTATAATCGACAAGCGTTCTACGAACCCTGGAAGGACCATTGTAAATATCCAACGAATATGCGGAACGATCCGAAACAATGTTGTAAACAAAATATAATGCATTGAAAATTTGCAAACGTCTAGCTTCATCGTGTGTTATTCCTGAATTCAAATGAACCAAAAATTGTGGACTATTCCGTCCTGAAAAATTTACTTCAATACTTTCCGAATTTACTCCATAATTTTTCAAAGCAGTTGCGTAAACTTCCAAATCTCTAATCATGGAAGACCAGTTTTTCGTTCGATCGACAAATTCTCCAGGATCTAGTTCGAGAGTTAAAGTGTCAACTTTTCCTGTGCTAATTCTATCGACAGATTTGTGATATTCAACTCCTTTAGTAGTTTGGAAAAATTCCACAATTTTTTCGGGTGTAGAAAAATCTAATTCTGGACTGCTTCTGTCCCCCGGTTTAGTGTATCTTCTACCAATTGCATCACCCTCTAAGCGAATACATTTAACAAAAGGATGTCTATCGACAAGTTGATCTGCAAGAAAAATTGGAAATGGACTATCTGAAGCAAATATTTGTTTTAGAATATATTTTGTCAATGGATCGTAATTATTCACAGGGGTTCTGAAGGAATTTCTTGGTATTTTTTGTTCGACATCAAGAAGCGCATACAAATTTGGTGTAGTTTGACCAAGAACTTTGACCTTCACTCCGCCGTAGAGTCTGTTTAAAGAATTGGGATAAAGGAATGACCACATAAGTTCTCGAAGAGCTTGTTTCTTTTCTTCAGAATTTCCATGTATTGTAGCATCTAGTTGATACACTCGCATATCTTTGTGTGCCGGCCCACTTTTTGTTTTTATTTCTTTCACCGGGCGTGTGTCAACTTGCAAATGAAAACTCAGTTTACCATAATTTGCTTCTTGGGGTAGTGCTGCACGCACTCTTGTATCGTAATCACTCATCAACTCTATTGCTCGTGCTCTGTCCTCGTGCAACGAACCAACTGTCACAATTATTCGGAAATTGTTGTACTCACTCAGTCGATTGCTAAAATTATGTCCTGAAAAATAAGAATCCAAAAATTCTTGCGTGTAATATCTTTTTTTGACCATGCTCTTAGAATCTGAATGAAACTATTTACACTTTTACTTTCGACAAAATTTCTTTCACTGCGCGAGCTGCAAGAAATTCCGTGACTTTATTTCCTGCAATCGGACTCAAGCAACACAAATCAAGACCAACAAGCTGTCCGTTCAAGTCTCCAATCACTTGCTGAAACTGGTCGAAAAATATTCCATTCGGTTCTGGAAAATGAACTGCAGGAGCGATTGAAGGGTCGAAAACATCAATGTCTAGAGAAATGTACACGTTGCTTCCCTGTGTAAAGTTCCACAAAACGCTCCTCACAACTTCTGGTCTTTTTTTCAAATCCGTGGAAGTTATGTAGCCGATTTTATTTTTGTTCATGAAATCCATTTCAGCTTCGTTGAAAGATCGAAACCCGATAGCTAAAACTTTTCCTCCACCTTTCTCTTTCACATAATTGTACAGCCAGTTCGAGTCGTTCAGATTCTCTGATAATTTTTGTCCTTCTCGAAAATCTTGATCTTCTATTCTTTCATCAATATAGCCAAGATTGCAGTCGGCATGCGCATCGAAAACAACCAGCTTGATGTCATTGAGTTCTTTCAATGCATAGAGGGTTGCGAGATGTCCGTAAGAAAGCATGAACGAAACTTTATGCGATTCAATTATCGACTTGACTTTTTTTCCGATAGTTTCCACTGGCTCACTTAACATTCCAAAATCGTGAACTTTGATATTCTGGAATAAATTTTTCTTTTTGTCTGGATCGAAAGTTTCAACAGCCCACCATACGTCAGAAAACGAATCTTGCATTTCGGAGGCACGCTTACCGATTGGTGCAGTAAAAGAAATTACGTTGGCTTCGTTTTCGGGATATTCGGTTAGCGACTTCACAAAACACTATTCGAATTTTACACTTATACGATTGATTGTGCAGCGGAATTCAGTTGGTTCTCAATTTTTTCAAATGCATCTAGAAAATTTCTGCCTTTTTTCGTTGTCACATAGACTTTTGGATTGCGTTCGTTCTCCAGAATTTTTTCTTCAAGCAAACCCATCTCAACAAGAAGTTTCAAGTATTCAACAAGTTGTTCATAGCTCAGATTTGCTTTGTACATTATCCGCGTTTTTTTCTCGCCCTTGTTTGCGATATTTAAAATATCTGCCACAATTGTTGAGCGATCTCTGTTCTTCATAATTTCACTAAGTATAGAGGACTTGGTAAAGTATTTAAAAGTTTTCTCAAGAGTGTTTGTCGGCAGCATATTGTTGAAGATAATTGCGGTAAATTCTATTGAATTCTTCATTAGGTTTCAAGCCATTTCTTAGTTTTTCGTAAAATACGTCTGTTACTGTCTTCTTCTTGTGGAAGATAAAACTGAAAAATGTTCCCTCAATTGCGAAACTACTTCTAGCAACGTATACCGGTGGTTTGTAACCGCATTCATGAACACAACGAATAAACAATTTCGATTTTTCGTCTACTACATCTCCAAGTTGTAAAAGCTTATGCGTTGTCATCCATCTGCCTTTTGTACATAAAAATACAAATAGTATTGTGGAAAAATACAGCCCGGAGGAAGTCAAAGAACTGTTAACAATGTTGAATTCCATAAACTCACGAGTAAAGAAAAATAAAAACGCAGAGCCAACTAAACTTGAAAAACAAATCCATTATTTGGAACAACGTTTGCATTTTTTCAACCCTTCGAAAGAAACTCTGAAGTATCTTATTCAATTGGCGGAGAATTCAAAAGTTGAACTCGATCCTATACTGTTGCAAAAATTGAAAACTGAATTTGCTAATAAAGTTTGATTTTCAGTTTTTTAATCTCGGATAATTTTTTGAATCTTTTGGCGTGTGGAATTTCAAGAATATATTTTTCATTAAACTTCATCAAAGTCAGTTTTTCATTTTTGATATTTTCCAATTTTCTAATCAGTTTGAAATTTTTGTCGAATGTTAGGATATCTAAAATCGGCAAATGTCTTGTCCCTCTAGATTCTGTAGTAATAATTGCTGGTCTAAGCAGAAAATGAAATTCCATCAGTAGCGGTTTCGTCGAATCTTTGAACATTCCGTCTAACAATTCGAAGAAATTTTTTGTGTAGTTGCATCGAATCCAATTTTTTCCGGGAGTTTTTATTTTTATCTGGCGCATTGGCAGTCGACAATATACTTATGGTACTCTACACAATTTTTATTTATGCAGTTGCAGAGATCCACTGAAAAACATTTCAGAGGGGCAAACTTACGTGATGTAATTTTGGGAAGTCAAGATGGTTTGGTAAATGTTCTCGGTCTGGTTCTTGGTGTTGCAACTGCAACGAATAACGCTTTAGTTATTATTGTAGCCGCTCTGGCTGCGACGTTCGCTGAAACAATCTCGATGGCTGCTGTTGCTTATACATCTACAAAGGCTGAAAAAGATTTTTACTTGTCTGAACAACATCGTGAGAATACAGAAATCGATACTGTACCAGAGACAGAAAGAAAAGAAATTCGGGAAATTTATTACAGAAAGGGATTCAGAGGAAAAATATTGAAAGAAATCGTTAACAAAATAACTTCAAACAGAAAAATCTGGTTACAGACGATGATGCTCGAGGAGTTACAACTGCCGTTGAAAGATCATCTAAATCCTCTGTCAAGCTTTTCAATTGTTTTTATTGCAACGTTAGTCGGATCGTTGATTCCACTGTCTCCATTTTTATTTTTGCCAGTGCGAGATGCTGTAATTGCGACTGTGTTGGTTTCGTGCATGATACTTTTTGCACTTGGTGTGTTGAAAGCGAAAATGACTGTGGGAAGTATGTGGAGAAGTGGATTAGAATCTTTAATGATAGGAATTGCTGCGGCTGTACTTGGTTACTTGGTGGGTTACAGTTTGGGTAGAATCTTCGGAATGTCTGTGACAACATTATGAAACAATTGACGATTTTTACGATTGGTCATTCGAATCAACCATTTTCACGTTTCTTGAAATCTCTCGAGAATAATGGAGTCAAACAGTTGATTGATGTCAGAACGATACCAAAATCCAGAGCAGTTCCTTGGGCAAACTATTCGCGGCTATCAAAAAATCTAACGAAATACAAAATAATTTACAAACACTTGAAAGAACTCGGAGGTCTCCGACATTCGAAAAAAGATTCAAAAAATATTGTTTGGAGAAATGCAAGTTTTCGTGGATATGCAGATTACATGGAAACTTCAGAATTCGAAAAATCTTTGAAAAAATTAATTAAACTTTCAAAAAAGAAACCGACTGCAATAATGTGTGGAGAAGCTGTACCATGGAGATGCCATAGAAGTATGATAGCTGATGCGTTGACTGCAAAAAAAATAAAAGTTGTTCACATAATGTCGCCGACAAACAGTCACAAACATAAACTCATTTCGTTCGCTCACGTCAGAAATGGAAAAGTTATTTATCGCTAAAACTTTTTTATAAACATCTAAAGAATAATTGTATAATGTTACCGATGAAAAATGGAAGTTCGTTGTTCAGTTGGATTTTTGCATTACTCATAATTGTTGTCATCATAACTTTTGTAAACAATCAGGGATTATTGCCGAAAATTATTTCTGAAGTTTCAAATTTAATTTCAATTTTTAGCGGAGGTCTTCAGTTAACTTCGCAAAATAATAATCTTACTTCCACAACAACTGGACAGACTACAAATATTTCAGTTGCTAACAGTCAACTTGTAAACTATGCGCTGCAGTTAATCAATCAGGATCGACAACAAAACGGACTCTCTCCAGTTTCGTTAAGTTACAATGGTGCGGCACAAGCTCAGGCAGAAGACATTTTATCTACAGGTCAACTTTCACACTGGATGACAAACGGAGACAAACCGTACATGTCATACACGCTTTACGGAGGTTTGGGATTTGTACAACAAAATGCAGCCGACAACGGTTATACTAATGTCAGTCAATGCAGCCAACTGTTTGTTTCCTGTCCGCCGATAGATCCGATGTCGTCAATAAGATCTGACGAATATGACATGATGTATAATGATGCGACATCAGACTGGGGACACAGAGACAACATACTCGATCCGTATCACACGAATGTCAGCATTGGAATCGCTTACAATCAATATTTTTTCGTGATGATTCAAAATTTTGAAAACGATTACATACAGTTCAACAAACCAATTACAACCGACAATAGACACGTCGAACTTTCTGGAACTTTACCGTCTGGTTATGTGAATGAAATTCTAATTTACTACGACCTAACTCCAACTCCGCAAGTCTACCAACAGTACAAGAACGCAACGTCGTACAGCTTCGGCACTCTTGTTGGTGGTGTTGCACCTCCGGGATACAGGTTCACAAACATTACAACGATTTCTCCTCAGGTGTGGGATGGAAGCAGTCCATCAATTGACATAACTTTCGACATGAGTCAAATTGAAAATGTTCCAGGAGTGTACACACTCGTAACTTGGGTGAAAGACGGCACGTCATCTTACACTGTGACATCTTACTCTGTCTTCTTTCAGTAAAATTTAAAAAAGACTGGAGTTGATTAATTTAGAATGCCTGAGAAAGATTGGACGAAACTTGCGGACGAAAAAACTATTGAGAAAACATCTGACTCTCTGAGAAAAAATGGAATAGAAGTTTTTGTCGCTGATAACGGAGAAGAAGCGAGGAAAAAAGTTTTGGAATTATTGCCAGAAGGTGCTGAAGTTATGAACATGTCTTCTACAACTATCGATGTGATCGGCGTTTCAAAAGAAATTAACGAATCTGGAAAATACAATTCTGTAAGAAATAAATTAAATTCAATGGACAGAAAAACTCAGAACAGCGAAATGCAAAAACTTGGAGCAGCACCAACATGGACAGTTGGAAGTGTGCATGCAGTTACTGAAGATGGAAAACTTTTGATTGCGTCAAAAACAGGAAGTCAATTGCCTGCGCAAGCTTATGGTTCGGAGAAAGTTATCTGGGTTGTTGGCACACAAAAAATTGTAAAAAATTTAGAAGAAGCGGTTAAACGAATCTACGAGTATAGTTTGAAACTGGAAGATGCAAGAGCAAGAAAAGCTTATGGTGTTGGTAGTGAAGTGAATAAAATTTTGATTATTAACAAAGAATTCAAACCAGAAAGAGCAACTTTAATTTTCGTGAAAGAAAATCTAGGATTCTAAATTCAAAAACAGAAGAAGAACTCTACGATCCTTCATTCAATTAAATTTATTTTTACTTCAAATAAGATTTTTTTGTACGCTTCACATTTCGAGTGCTAGCCAGATCAAGTCGGCAACGAGTATAATTATTCCGAGCTCGACCGGCAGGTTAAGTGAGTAACCACTGTATGCAAGCGACATCCAGTAAAGGTCTGCAAGCAGTATGATTACTCCCATCAGAATGGAAAGTGTACGATTGTATTTTCCTGCGATCATGTTATCTTGAGTATCTTTGTGAAACGTTGTTTAAATATATTTTTGGAAGGAATGCTCCCAACGGGATTTGGACCCGTGTTTACTGCCAGTTTCACTGGTTACAGCCTAACCTCGTCCAATCATCTTGTATCAAACCTTTCTGAGATTTGACTCGAAAGGGCTTTAGACGAGCTTTTGGCTCTGTGTCCTTGACCGGGCTAGACGATGGGAGCATTAAATGAAATTTACTTCCTAAACATTTATTTAATTCTATATTTTCTTAACATTTATGAAAATCAAGCCTTCTGTTGAATTAGCATATTGGACTGGTGTTGTTCAATCTGATGGTTCTTTCCAGAAATATTTTAATAAAAGAAAGAAGAAAATTTCAGTAAATGTTTACTTAACTGTTTCTAAAAAATCATTGTTAATGTTAAAAAAATTTCAGAAAATTTCTAAAACAGTTTTTAGTAGAAAGTCAAAAATTTTCAAATTACATAAACGAAATTCTTATGAACTTCATATTGGGGTAAAGAATTTTTTGAAAGATTTTGAAAAACTGAATATTATTTTTGGAGATCCACCGTTCCCACCAAAATGGACTTTGAAAAATAAAAAATTTTTTGGAGCTTATTTAGCTGGGCTTATTGATGGAGATGGTGACGTGAGAATTAAACGAAAAAAATATCCAGTATGTGTTATCAGAATAACTAGCGGTTCTTTACAAGCTAAACTGGCAAAAGCGATAATTCATGCTTTGAGGTGTGCAGTTTCTGTGACTCCGAAATATAGAGAAGTAAAATTCAAAAATTATTTAATTAAAGGTCATTTTTCTCAATTAGAATTTTTGATTTCAAAGAAAAATTCAGTATTTATAAAAAATTACATACTTCCTCAAATCCAGATTAAGCACAAATCCAATTTACTTCGCGGTTTCCTAGAAAAGAAACTTAAACTTTGAATTCTGTTTTTGGTTTTCCTGGAACTTCGTGATGTTTCACGCAACGAGCTTCGTATCGATCCTTTCCACCGACAATAATCTCCGGTTCGCTGTAGTGTGCTGGTTTTCCATTCGATCCAATTCTTTGTGTGCGCGTTGCTTCATACTGCTTGCAGACGGAACAGACTGCTTTTGTCGAAATTGTTTTTGTAGCATACGGCATCAACTCTTGAATTATTTGCCAAGGCTCGCCGCGGAAGTTCAAGTTCAATCCACTTGCGTAAATTTCCACTCCGTTGTCTAGCAAAAACAAAACAGCATTTTTTAATTTTTCTGGAAAAAATTGAATCTCGTCGATACCGATCGCTTCATATTTCTCGTTCAAAGTTTTTTCGACAATCTGTTTCACACCGTTTTCGTTAAGCTCGACTGGTATCGCCTGCTCTTTCACTCCGTCGTGAGTCACAACTTCTCCTGCAGAATATCTTGTGTCGATTATTGGTTTGAACAGTGCAACTTTTTTTCCCGAATGTTTCAGAATTCTCAGCTGTCTAAGCAGTTCGTCCGTTTTTCCGGAAAACATTGGTCCGTGTACAAGTATGAAATTCACGAATTACAATTGAGTGTCGAGATTTAAATTCCTGTGGGCCAGCGCGGATTTGAACCGCGGACCTACCGGTTATCAGCCGGTTGCTCCAACCAGGCTAAGCTACTGGCCCTTACTGTAAATGTTAATTTCTATTTCTTTATAGATTTATTGAATATGTCCGCTGAAATTATCAGCATGATTAAAGAGTACAAATTTGGTGACGAAGAAAAAATTGAAAGCGAACTGAAAAGGCTTAATTTAGACAGCGTAGAGGAAATTTATCTTTATTGTGAAAGAAATGGTGTGCCAGATATTATTTCAATGATTGTCACAATGAATTATTACCAAAAATTGGATCAAAGCCTACATTAATGGGCCGGTAGATCAACGGTAGATCGCATGCTCCGCAAGCATGAGGTTCCGGGTTCGAATCCCGGCCGGTCCAATTCACAAAGGAATTCTTTCGACTGACATTTTTGATGTGTCAATTGAATATAATCTATCGAGATGTGCGTGCTCAAATTGTCTTTCATTAAGTGGAGGACTGTCGTAAACGGTTCTTGTGGTCGACATCATCAATTCAAGCATTGTTTTTCTAGGATCTCTTTTTCGAAAATCTTCATGAAAATATTGCAAAGCCGGCATCACCAAATCCAAATTTGTTGCAGGTGTTGTCGTAACTGCCAGTCCAAAATGTTTAGAATGCCCGTTGTAACTGTACCTCACAATTTTTCCAATTACTCTCGCCAGCTGAGCTTCATCCTCTGTAATTTTTTTCTCCAAAATTAACAAAGAAGGAATCGTTCCAGTTTCTACTTCGATTAGCTCGCTGTAACCCGGATTGCTACAATACAAATCTCCCACTAAAACTTCGTGCTCGTCTGGTATTCTGCGTTCCACTTCAACATTTAGACCTTCGGACAGTTTTTGCGCAGTCAAAATCAAAGCTGCTTTTGTCTGAATTATGTTTTTGGTAGTGTCGTCTCTTCTGGCAATCTCGACTAATCTGTTCTTTGCAGCAACAAGTTGTCTAAAACTTTCCCCAAGACCATATTTTTCATGCAATCTATTGGTCAGTGAGTCCAGAATAAATCGAAAATCCTTCGAATAATGATTCGTCATCCTGCTTTAGATTTTGTAACAAAGAAATAAATTCTTATTTTTGAGATTAACCACAATTAATTAACTTTTACTTCACCAATTAAAAAGAGAGAAATGATAATTGCAGCAACTAGCGACCTACATTTTCCAAAATACTACGACGAATTCATTGTTGCCTTGGATAAATTAGAGATAAAACCTGATTTGTTCTTGCTCGCAGGAGATGTTGTTCACCGCGGAGATGAAGCTGAGTACGACAAGTTGTACAACATGCTTTTTGGAAAAATAAATTGTCCGATAATTGCGGTTTTCGGCAACAACGAGTTTCAGGAAATTCGCGACAAAGTGAAAAACAAATACAAGGAAATAAAATTTTTGGACGACTCTAGCGCAGTGGTTGAATTTGGAAATTTTGTCGTCGGAATTTTCGGTTCGACAGGAAGTCTGGAGAATCCAACTCCATGGCAGAGAGCTAATGTTCCAAACATAGAGCGCACATATCAGTATCGTCTGCAACTCGCCGAACAACAGTTGCACAGGATGATGAACGCAAATTTCAGAATTCTTTTGCTACACTATGCTCCGACTTACAGAACTTTGGAGGGAGAAAATCCAAGATTTTACTCGAGCATGGGAAATCAAGCTTTTGAAAATGTATTGAACAGAGAAAAACCGAACCTTGTCATTCATGGACATTCTCATCGCGGATTGAAACAGGCTTGGGTGGATACAGTTCCGGTATTCAATGTTGCTTTTCCTGTGAATCACGAAATCGTTGTCATCGACACAGATAAACTGAAACCAGGACTCGCGAAATTTGTATAAGTTATGTTGGTGCTTTATTTCATAACGAAATTGTAAATTTTTCTAAGTAGCAAAATCCAAGCTAACAGGAAAGAGAAAAATGAAATATACAACCCAGATAGCAAACTGATAATCATTAGTAAAGTCAAAAGCCAAAGACCCTTTGAGACCCTGTAACTTGAAACTATCGTGTGGTATGGTTGGAAAATAAATTGTGTTTGGATTGAAGATGAAGATTTTCCATATTTTCTTAGATTTCTTTCATCTGGCAGTTTTATTAAAAATATAGAAACTATGGACAGCACAAACAAAACAAGGTAGAAAATTACAAAAGTGGTGGGAAGGTACGGGTTCTGTATAAAAGATTTTACAATCTGATTCTGTTGTGATATATTGGTTTGGTTAGCGGTAAAATTCTGCAATATAGGTACTGCAATGAGTATGAGTGAGAAAATAAATAAAGAAGACAAAAATTGAAGCGATCCGATAAAAGTCAAAATCTTTGCTAAAACCAATGTCCAATCTCTCTTGCCCATACAATCCTTATTCTAAATTCATTTTTTCAACAATAAAAACTGAAAGATGTAGCCTCATCTCGTGCTCCCGATATCAAAGCTGGATCTCTCCAATGCTCACCGAGGGCTTTTTGAAGATGAGGCAAAAATTACTTTGTTCTCCAGAAATTTAAACGGCGTTATTTCCTAACGAATTTAAACGTAGAAAAGAAATTTTCTGTATGGCTGGTGAACGAGTAAGTCTAAGTTGGTCACTAGTCTTTCTGGTCGGTTTGCTACTGACACACTACGTGCTTGTACAGGGACTTTTTGGCGTGACTGAAACCATGGCCCTCTGGGTCTGGCTCGCTCTCGTCATAATTTCAACCTACCATATCGGAAAATCGATGGGCAAGGTTCCTGCTGAAAGCATGAAAGCTTGGTCGACTGCACTTGTTCTCTTCGTTGTGCTGGTCGGTTCGATGCTCCTAGGAATTTGGGGAGCCGGTCCTGGCACAGCTACTGTTGTGTTCTTCGCACTCTATTTCGTTCTCTTCGGTGGAGCGATGTTTGCGTCTGGACATGACTCGAAGAGAAGCGCTGGAACAAGTCTGGGCCTAATCTACGTCGCCTTGGGAATCGTCTTCCCTGGCTGGTTCGGTTCAGTTCCGTTCCTCGCAGCTGCTCTGCTAATCGGAATTCCTCCACTCCTAAATCTATGGAAGAAATAAACCAGAAAGCTTTGAAAAATTTTTTCTTTTCTTTTCTTCTTTCCAAAAAGCTTTTATAAAGTCTACAGCCCAAATAATTCTTTGGTGCGAAAGATGAAAGGTGAATGTCGGGTACTGCACTGATTCTTACTTTATCTATTCGTATCTCCAAAATTTTTTCAACGGTGATTCGCGATGAGCTTTGAGCCGAAGTTAAAAGAAACTCGCTGGAACATTTCTCATGAGAAAGAAATTTTCGCTAATTGGCAGAAGGAGAAAATTTTCAGATTTGATCCGAACGCAAAGAAAATATTTTCAATCGACACTCCACCGCCTTATCCGAGCGGAAAACCTTGGCACATTGGAGCCGCGGCACACTACTCGCAAATCGACATGATTGCACGAACAGCAAGAATGTTGGGATTCGAAACATATTTTCCAATCGGTATCGACAGAAACGGAATTCCAGTGGAAAGACACACTGAGAAAAAATTCGGAATAAGAATGCAAGATACTCCACGAGAAAAATTCATCGAACTTTGCAAGACTGCGCTCGACGACACAGAAGCTTACATGATTCAGATTATGAAAGATATGGGACTATCTGGAGATTTTGAAAATTATTACAGAACCGACTGGGACGAGTACAGAAAACTAACACAATCTACTTTCATCAAACTTTGGAACGAAGGATTGATTTACGAAGCGACTAGACCGAACAACTATTGCAAGGACTGCAGAACAACAATTGCGGATGCTGACATAACTTACGAAGACAGAGAATCGGATCTGATCTACATAAAGTTCAAAATTAAAGAAACTGGAGAAGATTTGATAATTGCAACTACTCGTCCAGAATTAATTTGTGCATGCCAAGCGATTATCTACAATCCGAAAGATGAACGTTACACAAATCTGAAAAATTTGCACTCAATTTCTCCAATCTACAACAAAACAATTCCAATTCTTGCACATTCCGAAGCTGATCCGAACTTTGGAACTGGCACGATGATGATTTGTAGTTATGGAGATTACGAAGATGTGAGACTTTTTCGAGAATTGAAACTGAAAGAAATCATTGCTATTGACGAGAATGGATTGATGACAAAAAGTGCTGGACTTTATTCCGAAATGCCGATTAAAGAAGCGAGAGCAAGAGTAATTGAGGAATTACAAAATTCTGGATTGATAACAAAACGGGAACACATAATGCACAGAACTCCGATCTGCGATAGAAGTCTGACAGAGATAGAAATTATTCCGATGAAAGAATTTTACTTGAAACAACTCCCACTCAAGAAAAAACTTTTGCAACTGCAGAAAAAAATAAAATTCCATCCAGAGTTTCACAGACAAAGATTGATAGATTGGATAAACTCGATAACAATCGACTGGCCGATCTCTCGTCGGAGATTTTATGCAACCGAGATTCCGCTCTGGTATTGTTCGAACGGACACGCTTGCACTCCGAAACCAGGAAAATATTATCAACCGTGGAGAGAAAATCCTCCATTCAAAAAATGCGAAAAATGCAACAGCACTCAGTTCATCGGAGAAGACAGAACATTCGATACTTGGTTTGACTCAGGAATTTCTGCGCTCTTCATTGCAAAATTTGGAAAAGATGAGAAATTTTTCAACAAAATTTTCCCGACAACAATACGACCGCAAGGAAAAGACATCATCCGAACCTGGCTATATTATTCAATTCTTCGCTGTTTCCAACTGACGAAAAAAATTCCATGGAAGCACGCGTGGATAATGGGGTACGGTGTGGACGAGAAAGGGGAGAAGATGAGCAAGAGTAAAGGCAATGTAATCGATCCTGCGCCGATTCTCGAAAAATATGGAGCGGATAATTTCAGATTTTGGAATGCTGCAGAGGCGAGTCTCGGTCAAGATTTCAGAAGTTCAGAACAGAGAATACAGACTGCTTCGAAATTTTTGACAAAGCTGTGGAACATTTCCAGATATATTTCGATATTCCCAAAACCGAAGACAACAAAATTGACTGACACTGACAAATGGATTCTCTCGGAGCTCAACAGAACAATAAAGGAAAGTTTGGAAGGCTACGAAGATTTCAATTTCTTCATCCCCGCAACGAAGATTCGCGAATTTGCTTGGAACATTTTTGCAGATCACTATTTAGAAATGTGTAAAGCTCGTGCATATGGAGAAGGATTTACAAAAGCAGAACAAGAATCTGCGTGGTTTACGCTTCACACATGTCTGGAATCAATTCTCGAATTGCTTGCGCCAATTTGTCCATTCATCACAGATTTTATCTCTAGACAACTTTATCACAAAACAAGTATTCATGATGAACATTTTCCAAAAGCAACATGGAAATTCAATTATTCAAAGTTTACTTCGAAAATTTTGGAGTTCAATTCGAAAATTTGGAATGAGAAGAAACTGAAAAATTTGTCACTAAAAGATGAAATTAAAACTGAAATTTCAAAAGAGTTGAAGATTTTCGAGAAAGATTTGAAAGCGATGCACAAAATTAAAGTTTAAAACACAAATGTTTTATATAGAAGTTTTTAATTAAATTCCATGTGATTGGAGTGAAGAACAAATTCGAAAAGCAAAAAGAAAACTTAAATTCTTTTACTCGTAATTCTATTTTTCTCTGACAGAAGGGATCAAAATTTAACCAAGAAGCATTGTTCAAACTAAGAAAATTGGTTCGCGAGCTGGAGCAGTACAAAGGAAGGCACACAGAACTCGTTTCAGTTTACGTACCATCTGGCGGAAATCTAATCGATTCGATAAACCAGCTTGAGAATGAAAAATCTACAGCATCAAACATCAAATCGAAAGCGACGAGAAAAAATGTTTTGTCGGCTCTGGAAAAAATTATTCAACATTTGCGAACGTTTAGAAAAACTCCAGACAACGGTCTTGTTGTGTTTGCTGGAAATATTTCTCCAACTGAAGGCAGAGAAGATATTCGTCTCTGGAGCTTTGAACCTCCTGAAAAAATGACAACGAAAGTTTACTGGTGCGATCAGGTTTTTGTTTTGAATCCGCTAAAAGATTTGACAAAAGAGAAAGAAATCTATGGGCTCATCGTTCTTGATGCAAATGAGGCGACAGTAGGTTTGCTTTCTGGAAAACGGACAATTGTTTTGAAAAAACTTGAAGGAAACGTTCCGGGAAAAACTGTGAAAGGTGGAATGTCTCAAATGCGTTACGATCGTTTGCGTGAAGATGCATTAAATGAATTTCTCACAAAAATTGGTGAAGTTGCAACAAAATCTTTTCTCGAGCAAGAAAATCTCAAGGGAATTCTCATAGGTGGACCTGGCCCAGTGAAAGAAAAACTTGCGGAGAAAGATTACATTCATTATCAACTGAAGCAGAAACTTTTGGGAGTCAAAGATATCGGTTATACTGACGAGTACGGGTTGGAAGAACTTGTCCAGCGTTCTCAGGACTTGCTTGCTGCCGCAGCGATTTCAAAAGAACATGAGTTGATGCAGAAATTTTTCACGATGTTGAATAAGGAAGGAAATGTTGCATACGGCTACACTGAAGTGAAGAAAGCTCTAGAGATGAATGCAGTCGACACTCTTTTGATTAGCGAACAGTTTGACTGGGTGCATGTCGATTTTCGCTGTCCGAACAATCACAATGTCGAAATGGATTTGCCGAAGACTGAAATAAAAAATCAAACTTGCGACGTATGTGGAAATAAATATTCACCGGTTGAAGTCAGAGAACTTGCAGACGACTTGACTGAACAAGCTATTGAACATGGCGCAAAAGTAGAATTAATTTCTACAGATACTCCTGAAGGTAAACAACTAAAACAAATCGGTGGAGTTGGTGCCTTTTTGCGTTTCAAGATCGATTAAGCTAATTCAAGAAATGAAAATTTTTGTACCATTTTCATCTATCGAATGTTCTATTTTTGAAATCGGTTCATTGCGCAATTCCGACAACAATTTTAGAGTGTAGCTAACATTTTGGGGAACATTTGGTTTTCCTTCTATTGGAGAATTGAATGGAGAATCTGTTTCTGTTAAAAGATGTTGCAGATTAAAACTTTTTCCAATTTTTCTCAAATTCTTCGAAGTTGCTATCGTAGTAGGAATAGAAATGTAATATCCTTTCTCAATTATCTTTTGTGCAAGTGTTACATTTCCAGAATAATGATGAAATACAACGTTGCGAAATTTTCTTTGCGAAACTATATCGAAGACATCTTCCTCGGCTTTACGCGAATGTAAAACTATTGGCATATTGAATTCCTCAGCAATGTCTAAACTTTTTTCGAAAATCTTTTTGCATTTTTCATTTTGTTTTTCATTCTGAACCCATTTGTAATCTAGACCAATTTCTCCAACAGCTACAATATTGTCTGCATTGTTCTGAATAAAATCCAAACTTTTTTGTATATCATTGTCGTTCATTTCGACAATATCTTCAGGATGTACTCCAAGAGATGTAAAAACAAATCCTTCGTTCTTTTTTGCAATCTCCAGAGTTTTTTCATAATCTCTAGTCAAACCGCTAGTTACAACAAATTTCATCGAATTTTTCGCTTCATTCAACACTTCGTCTACAATTTCTACTAAACCTTTAAATGCCAGATGGCAGTGCGCGTCAATCATCAAAATTATTTATTTTCTAAAAATAAAAATTATTAAATGTCTTTACTGGAAACAATTTTTGGCGAGCCAAAATACGACTATCCTTCAAGCAGATTCGAGCATCACGTGAAGAAAACAGTAAAAAATATTCAAAAATTACACTGGAGATATCAGAATGTAGTTTACATCGCTGCAAGTCTTGGTCTCGCATATGTAATTTTGATTAGCGGAATCGTGAATTACATTGGAGATCTCGGAAGTATTGGATATGCAAGTAGTTTTATATTCGGTCTCATGGTAGCATATGGAGCAACTACAGCTCCTGCTGCTGTTAGTCTTTTCATGCTTGGAAAAGAATTCAACCCAGTCTTCGTTGCTTTGTTAGCAGCTGTTGGAGCAACAATAACGGATGCGATATTGTTTCGTTTCATAAAATCTCAATGGACACCACACATAGAGAACGTTTTAAAATTTTTCAAAATACGTTGGCGTATAATCATTCTCAAAGTTGAGAAGTCAAAACTTTTTCAAGTGTTAATACCAGTCGCAGCTGGACTTGTCATTGCATCTCCTCTCCCGAATGAACTTGCAGTTTTTCTTTTGGGCACTGTGAAATACGACACAAAGCATTTCATGATGCTTGCTTATGTCTTTCATTTTATAGGAATCCTGGCAATCGTAATGTTAGGAAACGTTACATAAAATTTATTTTTCTTGCAACTTTATCGCGTTTGCAATTCCACTTTGGCTTGGCCTAGAAGTTATTTTTGCCTTGCCGATTTCCGTCTGAACTATCGCGCCTTGCGTGATTATTTTTCTTCGAGGAAAGTTTGGATTCGCTGCATTTTCAAGAACGTCTAGAATTTTTACTTTCTTCGTGGTTTTTGTAGAAGGATCGATAACGTTGACGAACTCCACAGAGAAAGCGCGTAATTTTTTTCCTCCACCCTTAGTTTCGACTTTTCGAATTATTTTTTTACCAATAGCAGTAAATGTCGGTAAACTACCAAGTTCGTATTTTCTTTTCTTCTTTTGGAGATTAATTTTTCCACCAGTCTTTTTTCTCCCATGTTCACCGTGCCAAATTGCCATACCTAACACTTAGCTTCGTAACTTATTTAAATTTACATACGAAGTTTGAATTTATGGGGCAATCGGATTACAGGACATCTGATGAAATAAAACGTGATATACTGAAATCTTTACGTAGGCGTACACCTTTCACAAAACTTTTGCGAAGATCACACGCCTCGTATACTTCGATGTGCGAATACTTGGGTTCGTTATTGAATGCAAATCTAATTTCTGTTGATACAACAGGAAGCAGAAGATTTTATAAGATAACCGACAAAGGAAAGTTTGCTTTAAAAATTTACGATGCGTGGAGAGAATTGAACGATAGTAGAACTTTGGAAGAAGTTGAAGAAAAATATTTTCCGAAGAAAAATTGAATCAACAAACACTTAAATATCAATACACAAAAACATTACAAGTGAACAAATGACTGACAGACCAATAGATGCATTGGACAGAGCCAAAGGAAAAAAAGTTATAATAAAACTGAAAAACGGTGAAGAAGTTACTGGAGTTTTAAAAGCTCTTGACTTGCATTTGAACCTTTGGATTGATGAAGCCGAGGTCACGAAAAATGGTGGAGAAAATAAACTGAAGCTTGGAACGCTTCTTGTTCGCGGTGACACAATAGTTTACGCTTCTCCTGTTCAAGTTTAAGGTGTAGAATTTGTCGAAGGGAACGCCCTCGATGGGCAAGAAACATCACATCACTCACATTCGTTGTCGACGTTGTGGGCGAGTTGCATTTCGTGTTGACAAAAAATACTGTGCAGCATGCGGATATGGACGTTCGACAAAAATTCGAAAATATTCTTGGCAAACAAAATTCGTGCAGGGCAAACGAAGATTCTAAATTTTTTCGGGAATTTAAATTCTAAAAATTTCAATTTATTTACTGAGGGTCTATAGCTCAGCATGGTAGAGCAGCTGAAGTGCAACTTTGCACTGCCGAGGCTTTTAAGCCACATGCTGAAAAAGCTTTGATCTGAACAAGAGATGAAAGAAAGACAAAGCCTTTACTATGAGCAAACTGGCGGAGATACCAGTTGGTCGGGGGTTCAAATCCCCCTAGACCCACTAAAATTCTCTTAATGTGAAATGAACCCGCGTAAACTTTATTTAGCTATTCTCAAAATTAATTTTGATAAAAATGAAAATACCAAATCTAACTGAGCCTGAATTGTGGTACGAAACTGGTGTCCATATTGGGGACGGATCGATGTTTGTTAGAGATGGTACTTATTCAGTTACTTATTGGGGAAATTCTATAACTGACAAAAAATATTTTGAAGATGTTCTTGTACCATTGATTAGAAAATTATATGGATTCAAAACCAAAGTTCAACATTCTGAAAATACTGTTTACATAAGAATATTTTCAAAAGAATTAACAAAATTCAAATCAACTAAATTAAAATTACCCAGTGGGCAAAAATCAAAAATTAATTCTTTACCTAAATTTTTCTTTCTTAATGGAAATCAAAATGTTAATCAATTAGTTTCTGGAATTTTTGATACAGATGGGACTGTTAAGATTATAAAAAGAAAAAATGGTTTATATCCAAGATTAAGATTTACTTTGAAGAATAAAGGAATTATTCTACAAATTAAAAAGTTTTTGAAAAAGTTTGATATAACATCGACTCATTATCATGACAGACGATTTGATTACAGAATCAAAAAACGAAAAGATACATGGGATTTAGATATAAACGGATTTACAAATCTGAAAAAATTTGTCAACAATTTCAAAATAAAAAATCCAAACAATTTAAGAAAAATAAAAATATTGTTAGAATCTAAGTGAAATCCCGCCGGGCCCACTCACTCTTCTAATGATTCGATGTCGTGCGGCAAACTTTCAGTAAAAGTCGAACTGCTTGTTCGAATGAACTGTGCATTTTTTTGCAACTCGGGTATCGACATCGCATTGCAGTAACTCATTCCGGATCTCAAGCCGCCAGTGAGCATTGCAATAACTTCAGAGACTTTTCCCTTGTAAGGAACCAAACCTTCCACTCCTTCCGGCACATAATTTTCAACTTTCAAATCGACGTTTCCATTGTTTACTCTCTTCATTCTGTCGATTGCAGCAGCGAAAGATGCACTGCCTCTATACAGTTTGTATTTTTTCCCTTCCTTTGTCACGATTTCTCCTGGACTTTCATCGGTGCCTGCAAGTAAATTTCCTAGCATGACTGTTGATGCTCCTGCAGCCAGAGCTTTCGTAATGTCTCCAGGATAATGCACTCCTCCGTCTGCAATTATCGGTACTCCAAATTTACTTGCTATTTTGTTCGATTCGATTATTGCAGTAATTTGCGGCACGCCACTTCCAGTAATAATTCTAGTTATGCAAATTGATCCAGAGCCGATTCCAACTTTTACTGCGTCCACTCCAGCTTCAATTAATTCTCTTGTTCCGTCAGCTGTAGCAACATTTCCTCCAATAATTTCTGCGTCTGGAAAATTTTTTCTCAGTTCTTTTATTGTATATAAAGTTCTGTCAGAATGTCCATGTGCAACATCAACTAACAAAACATCTGAGCCAGCTTCCAAAAGTTTTCCAGCACGATTTAGAAAATCTTCTTTTATCCCGACTGCCGCGCCAACAAGCAATCTTCCATGTTTATCCTTTACCGCATTCAAAAAATTTGTATCGGCTTGTTTTACTTTTAAAATTTCATCGACTTGCTGTTCGACAGAATTAAATCTATGGATAAATCCAATTCCACCCTCCCTCGCTACTGAGATGGCCATGTCCGCTGCTGTTACTGTATCCATGTTTGCTGAAACGATCGGAATATTCAAATCGATGTGTCTGGACAATTTTGTTTTTATGTCAATGTCTTTTCTGGAAATTATTCTAGAATGAAGAGGAACTAGCATGACGTCATCATAAGTCAGTCCGTCATCCAAAATCCTAACCAACTTATCCTCACTTATATAGACTACGGAAGAATTTAAACCTAATACTTAACTTTTTGAAACGCAAAATAATTTACACGGGCTCGTAGCTCAAGTGATCCAAAAAATCACGGCGAAGCATGGTAGAGCAGCTGACGAAAAGGCTGAAGCTCTTAACTGCTTGGAGCAACCAGTCGGTCGAGGGTTCGAATCCCTCCGAGCCCACTGAAATCTTTAATTTAAATAAAGGCCAAAATTCATTCCAATGATAATTTATGCTGAAGGGAATTTTAAATTTGTTCAAGAAAGAGAATTGGAGACAGCACAGCGCAAGACTAGTTATACACAAGGAAGTTACAAATTATGCACAAACTTTGAGAAACAACTTCACGACTCTTGCAATTTCTATAATTGGTGTTGCAACTGCGATTAGTTGGAGTAGTGTTGTACAAACAGTTCTAACCGATCTATTTCCAAACACTTCTGACCTTATGTCTAAAATGTATGTTGCAATTGTGATAACTCTAGTATCGATAACTTTGACGTATCTGATCACAAGATTTACAAAGAGAAATCAACAATAACTAAATCATCGTCTTTGCAATTTAGCCAACGCAATGTTTGCTTCGCGATATTTCAAATCAACTTTTCCAAAATCGTAATTTGTAAGTGCTTCGTCTAATTCATTGAAAATTCCTTTTATGGACCCGAAAAATGGTGTGTCCCTATACCATCCAAGTTCGATTCTTTTTGAATATGCAGTCTGCAATTTCTTAGTGAACTCTTCTATTTTTTTCATCTGCTTGTCGAGAGTTTCGTCTACAGGTCCTATCTTTGCTTTGTATCTTTGTAAAGCATCGTACAAAAGTTCTGCCATTCTGTATGGATGAGTGGGTAACATTATTGAGCCATGCACATTCCGTAGCAGACCACTTGAAGCATAAGGTAAAACATTTCTTCTCATTTCTGGCGGCATCGAAAAGTAATCAACACCATATTCAGAAAAGAAAATCGTTGACAAACCCAACTCTTTAAAACGTTGCACAAAAACTTCAGCCACATCGGATTGCTCTTTTATATCTGGAAAAATTTTTTCTATTATTGGTATCTTTTCTCTAATTTGTCGTAGAAATATTGTCTCTTGATCTGTTTTTTCATTACCATTGATCTGAATTCCATTTTATTTGTCTTCGATCATTGTTCCGACCAACTTGACAACTGGGTTCTCAAAAGAAAAAGTCATCGATAGTTTTAGAGATGTTTTCGACCTAGGTTAAGCTTATCGCTTCTACAAATACTATGTTAATTTATGGAACTCCAAAACGAAGCCGAAAAAGAATTGAGACGCATAGATGAAATTTTAGGAAAAGTTAATTTGATTAAATCTGATGGAAGAGAACTTTTAAGAATTTGTGAATCGTACCACGAGGATGCACATGGTTTTTTAAAGGCACAAAAATTTCTACAAGCTTTTGAAGCAGCTGTTATTTGTTGGGCTTACATCGACGCTGGAATTCATCTTGGAGTTTTCCAAGTTCCAAAAGAATTTTCTCGTTTGTTCACAATTTAAAAATTTCTTATGCACGAGATTTCAATATTTAATTAAGGATTATGGCAAAGACAATTATCACTAAACTTACGATGCAGGGATTCAAGAGCTTCAACAAACGTGTGTCGATTCCATTTCTCAACGGAGTAAACATTATTGCTGGACCAAACGGCAGTGGTAAATCTAACGTGATTGATGCTGTCGTTTTTGTTCTTGGCAGAACTTCTGCAAAAAGTTTGCGTGCAGATCGCCTTCATGAATTAATTTTTCATGGTGGTGAGGGAAAATCTGCAGCGGAGTATGCATCTGTCACTCTCTTCCTAGATAATTCTGGAAAAATTTTCCCATTCGATAATCCAGAGATTTCAGTTGTCAGAAAAGTCAACAGGAAAGGAATGTCAGTCTACAGACTAAATGGAAAAAATGTGACCAGAGAGAAACTTTTAGAAACACTCGCTCTGGCCCGAATATTTCCAGAAGAACGAAACATAGTTTTGCAGGGCGACGTCACACAAGTAATTGAAATGAATTCAATCGAAAGAAGAATTATCATAGATGAAATTTCTGGCATAGCTGACTACAATGATAAAAAAGAAAAGTCCCAGCAAGACCTAGAAGCCGTCGATTCGAAATTGAAGGAAGCTGAGATAATAATTAATCAGCGTTATGACATTTATAAAAAACTCGAGGATGAGAAGAATGCTACTATTCGTTTTGAGACTTTACAGAAACAACTTCAGACGTTGAAAGCTTCACATGCGCACAAAAAATTTACAACTTTAGAAGAGCAGTTGAAAAAATTATCGAATAATGTTCTAGAAAAAGAAGAACAGAAAAAGAAAACTGATAACGATTTAGAACAGACGGAAAATAATCTTGAAGAAAAAGAAAAATCCATTCGTGAAATCGCTGGAAAGATAGTTGACTTATCTAAAAGTTTCAAGATTGAAAAAGAAATTTCTGAGGTGCGTTCCGAACTTCTAATAAAGAAAGATAAAATAAATGCGAACACTCGAGAAATTGAAAGACTCTCGAGCATGATTGAAAAACTCGAAGGACTGTCGGCTAGAAAGGCGGAATTTACAGAAATACCTAGATCTGTGCAGGCTGTCTTACGACTGGGATTGAAAGGAGTGTATGGTACAGTAGTTAATCTGATTTCTGTCCCAGAAAAATATCAAGTCGCAATAGAGGTGACGGCTGGTCCACATCTGTACGATATTGTTGTTGACAATGAAAATACTGCATCGTATTGTATAGATTATCTGAAGCGAGAGAGAGTTGGACGAGCTACTTTTCTTCCACTGAGCAAAATAAAACCAACAACTTTTTCAGACAGTAGCTTACTCGGAAAATCTGGAGCGATTGGACTTGCAAGCAAACTGATAAAATTCGACACAAAATTTTTGTCAGCAATAGAATTTGTTTTCGGAAACACGTTAATTGTTGAAAATCTTGATGCAGCAAAATCTCTTGGAATTGGAAAAGCAAGAATGGTTACACTGGACGGAGATTTGACAGAAAGATCTGGAGCGATGATTGGTGGTTACTATTTCAAAACTGCTGCAAAACAAATTGAAAGTTCCACTTCTCAAGAAATATCGAGATATTCACAAATGAAAGAATCTTTGCAGAATGAAGTTTCTGTTTTACAAACCGATGTTAAAGAATTGGAAGTGAAGTTAAAAGAACTCGCAACTTCAGAATCTTTGAAAGAATTTGTCGATTTGGAAAAAACTAGAGTTTCTTCTGAGCACGAAGTTGACGAACTGAGAGAAAGGAGAAAACGTTTGCAGGAACGAAAATTGAATTTGGAAATCGAAGTAAACAGATTGAACATAGAAAAGGCGAAGATTGAAACCGAATTCGAAATTGCAAAACAAGAATTCGAAAAATTTGGACAGGCAGAATACATAGATGAAAAGTTGCAAGTTTTGGAAACTCAAATTATAAAAGCAGAAAAAGAATTGACAGAAATCGGCAGTGTGAATCTAAAAGCCGTAGATGAATTTGAAAAAATGCGTACGGAGTTCGATCAGTACAAGCAAAGATACGAAAAGATTTTAGAAGAGAAGAAAGCTGTTTTGGAAATGATTAACCAGATTGAACAGAAAAGGAAAGAAGTTTTCGGGAAAACGTTGGGAGAAATTTCTCAGAAGTTCGATAAAATTTTTACTAACATGGCTGGAGGTTTTGCAAGTCTGAATTTAGAAAATCCCGATGACATTGAGAGTGGTTTGCTTATTCAAGCTACGCCAAAAGGGAAACGTTTACTCAATATAGATTCGATGTCTGGCGGAGAAAAAACTGTTGTTGCTCTCGCATTTTTGTTTGCGATACAGATGTACAAGCCTGCACCTTTTTACATGTTTGATGAAGTTGATGCTGCACTGGACAAAGAGAACACCAGAAAAATTGGAGAATGGATAAAGAGAATGAGCAAAGAAGCTCAGTTCATTGTCATCACACACAACGATCAGACAATCCAGTACGGAGACAGAGTGTACGGAGTCACGATGGACAGAGGCGAGTCGAAGATAATTGGAGTGGAAATGCCGAAGGAGTAAAGTATGGACGAAGAAAAAATTCTGAAAATGATAATCGAGAAACAAACTTGGGAAGACGTGATATATTATATTGTTAGCGTCGAACAACTTGATCCGTGGAATGTTGATTTAGTTAAACTCACTGCAGGCTTTCTCAAATTTTTGAAATCCGCACAGGAACTCGACTTTAGAATTCCTGCGAAAATTGTTTTCGTTGCTGCGGTGTTATTGAGATTAAAATCTGATTATCTTTCACTTTTCGAAGAAGAAGAAACTGGCGTTGAAGAAATGTTGAAAGAATCGAAACCATTCGAAGAACTTGGAATTGATCCGAATCTTGCGCAACTTGGATATCCGATGAAAAGAATTCCGAAAAGACAAGTTACCCTCGACGAATTGATGACTGCTTTAAAAACTGCACTCACTGTAAAAGAAAGAAAAGAAACGCGCAGAGAACTTTGGAAGCAACAAGTAGCTGCAAATCTTCCGGTGGAGGTAGAAGATATAGAAGTGCGTATTGAAAGAATATTCAAAAACATTGAAGAGCTTCTGCAAAAACTTGGAAAAGATAAAATCGAATTCAAACAATTGGTTAGTGATTGGAGAAGATCAAAAGTCGTTGAAAATTTTGTGCCACTGTTACATTTGGAACAGCAGGAAAAAATTTCCACGGAACAAGAAGAATTTTTCAAGCCGATATTCATTAGCAAGAAAAAATAATTACGAAGATAACTCTATTGTTTTTTCTAGATTTTGGTTTTCAGTTATATTTACCCAATAGACAGACGATGCTGCTTGAGAAAATTGTTGTGGGAAATTTGCAAAGTTGAAAAATATTGCCATCTCGCCAATTGGAACATTTTGGAATGATGCAAAACCGTTGCTGTCAGTTTCTTTGGGACAATTGTTGGGTCCTGGTTGCAATCCTAGATCAACTTCTAGATTTACCATTGGCTGGCCGTTTCCTAAAACTTGCACAGTGAGATTACCAAACTTTGTTGCTCCTGTAACAAGTGATGAACAATCTCTCTCCGTACCTTGTTTGAAAAGAATAAAAGAACCTTCTGCAGTTTGAGTGTAATTTACGTTAATCAATATTTGTGTAGGAACATCGTAGCCTTCAACTGGGGGTAAGAAAACAACGTAAGAACCTTCTGGAACAGTATCGAGTAGAGCTACCCCCTTTTCATTTGTCTTTCTCATGAATGTAACATTTTCTGGTTTGTCATTGACGCTTGTCCCTTTGAAAAGATCCACTTCGATTCCTTGAAGAGGTGTAGAAGCATTAGACACTTTTATTTTTACTTCACCACTACCGCCGAATGTTGCAACTTCTTGACAAGTGTGTGTTTGGACATCGCAAAGCGAAATTCCGTTAGTCCCGACAGGTGCAGGATTTCGTGAATTTTGAACATATTGATAAACAGCAAAACCCACACCAATGACTACAATGAGTATGACAATTAATGTGAAGAGTATATTCATTAATATAATTTATCGAATTTCGAAATAATAAATTATGAATCAGAGAGCTTTACTTGAAGCTGCGTTATTTGTCGCAGAAAAAACTTTGTCTGCTGCACGTTTGTCAGAACTTACCGGAATTCCCGAACCGAAAATTCATATTCTGCTTTTGGAGATGAAAGAAGATTATGAAAAGGAAGACAGAGGAATAATTCTCGTTGAAACTCCAGAAGGTTACGAACTTAGAATCAAGCCAGAGTATCGAGATAAAGTTGTTCCCCTCGCACCGTTTTCAGATTTGTCAGAAGGAATGATGCGTTCGCTTGCAATAATTGCTGTCAAACAACCAGTGAAGCAAAGTGTTCTTGTTCGTTACCAAGGAAACAAAGCGTACGGCTACATTGCAGAGCTTGAAACTAAGGGACTTGTAAAAGCTGACAAATTTGGACGAACGAAAATAATCACGACTACTCCAGAGTTTGAAAAATATTTTGGAAGAAGCAGCGAGGAGATAAAGAAAATTCTTACTGAAGAAGAGAAGAAAGTTGAGACAGAATCGCCCAGACCAGAATGATTTTTCTTCAGAAAAACAATTAATTTACAGTGTTATTCGTAACAAAGATGGACGGAAGCAAGCAGCCGTTCGACAGAAATAAATTAGTTCGCACTGGACTTAGAATGCGTCTTTCAGAACAAGAAGCAGAAGAGCTTGCTGCAAAAATCGAGAGCAAAGCCTACAACGGAATCCCGACAAAAAAAATTCTCCAAATATTTTTCACTTACGTAAAAGCTTACAGACCACACTTCAAATATTTAATTAACTTGCGTGATGCAATAACTCAACTGCGACCGAAACCCGACTTCGAACAATTCGTTTCGCAAATAATTTTCGACCAAGGATACGACGTCGTTACAAATAAAATTGTTCCAGGAAAATGTGTTGAACATGAAGTAGATGTCATTGCGACGAAACCAACTGAAACTCTTTACGTAGAAGTGAAACATCATGCGCTTGCACACACGTTCACTGGAGTTGACGTTTTTCTCGAGGCAAATTCTACGTTCGAAGATTTGAAGGATGGATTTTTCGAAGGCAGGCATTCGTACAATTTTACAAAACCGATGGTAGTCTGCAACACAAAAATTTCCGATCATGCAAAACGTTATGCAGATTGTAGAGGAATTGCTCATCTTGGTTGGCGTGACCCAGAAAATCGCGGTCTAGAATTTCTTATCGAGGAACAAAAAAGTTATCCAATAACTTCTCTGCGAATTCTCGATGCAAACTCCCAACAGAAACTTGGAGACTTAGGAATAGTAACACTAAAACAGCTTATTCAACAGAACTTCAACGTTCTACTTAGAAAAACAAAAATTCCAAAAAACAAATTAGAAAATCTTGTTTCAGTTTCTGAAGAAATTTTGAAAAGTTAACCAACAGTGAAATTAATTGCAGTAACTGTCCCGTTAGTTATGTTTACAGACCCGAACAATTTCCACTCTCCTAAATTATCTTTTACAATTTTTGCCGGCGTTCCTGAAAAGAAAAATAAACCAGTCTGTGAAAGTGAAACAGAAACTAGAAGGATAAATAAGAAAAAAAGAAAGAGTGAAAGCAAAGCAATTTTTTTCTTTTTCATTTTCGCACCTCAATACTTTGCATAGATGAAGTACGTTCCGCTGTACGCTAGTCCACAGAAAGTTCCGTTGTCGAGAATCTGTTTCGTACTTCCCGTGTTGTAGATTTTGAATCCGTAACCCACTGTTTCGTTGTTGTAGATCGCTGTACGACAGGTGCTCCATGTCATGTTTACTGGAATTTCTATAGTAGTTAGTTGAGTAACTCCCTTGTTGAATACGTCTGGATCAATTTGTGTTGGTAGGAGCCAAATTTCAGTCGCTGGCCACGAAAAATTTCCGAGTTGGAAATTTGTTGTACCAGTAATCATTCCAAAATTTGTCAGCATTTGATTTACGCCAATGTCAGTAACGAAACCATTTGTTATTGAGGCTGATAGAGCGAAAACTGCTGGAGCAAGCAATACCAAAGAAAGTACTCCGAGCAAAGCAACTGTAACTTTTTTCATTTTCATCGAGAAATTTTCTGCAGAAATAAATTGTATATGTCTATAGGAGAACTGGATGTGGTACTGAAACTATTTATAGCGGACGAAAGTAATTTTGTTTATGAGAAAAGGTAATGAAGAGGTTGTCTTTGACGATCCGGAGCTGGAAAGACTTTGGCAAAGTATGCGAAGAAGCAAACATAAGCTGAAGCTTAAAGATATTCTATAAATTTTCTGGGTGTTGTATTCTTAATCCATTAACTTGTTTACCAAGTTTTGTGTCTATGGTAACAAAAGTCGTTGCGCCGTTTTCTAAAGCAGTTGCTAAGTGAAGCGCATCCAACGGGTCCAATCTGAAATTTGATGTACGAAGATTTTCTATTCTAGAATAAGTGGAGAAATTTGATGGGTAAAGTTTTACCTCTTTTCTTTTTACGAATCTTGCGAACCAAAGAAAAAAACTAATTTTATCATCCTCACTAATTGTCTTTATCAATTTTAAAAATAATTCGCTAAGCACTGAAAACGAGACTGCCGCATGATAGTTCACGCTGACTTTGTTCAAGTAACGCTTACAAACGAAACTATATTTTTCCCTATTACTGAATGCTGCAAGAAATATCGAAGTATCTATGTGATGTAGTGGTAAATTCTTTTTCACAAAGAAATTTCTGACAAAATGTACAGCATGTAGTTGAAGGACAACTTTTAGTGGTACTAAGTTTATTTATGAACTCAAATCAAATCTTAAATATGAATGAAAAAGAAATTGAAAGGAAATTGAAAATTTTTCTGGAAACCATGATGGAACTTTCAGACTCTAAAAATCTTTCAACAAGAAAACTCGCTGAGATTGCTGCAAAGAAAGCAGGCTTTATTATTCACGAGTCGACTTGAGCGATCTTATTTCTTTTCGAAAACTGCAGTGACTGCAATTTATTACTAATATACTAGCTTTTCTTTTTCCTGTAACTGATAAAGTTGTTGATACTCTCGCCCATTTTCCACATTTAGGACATTTTATTCCAATAGAAAAACCGAAAGCTTTTGGCATTAAGTGTGGTTCAAATTTTATTTTTGTTTATCGTTATAGGAGAACTAGACGTGGTACTTAGTCTCTGCCTGCAGTTTGATTGAGTATCGAACTGATTCTCTGTTCAACTTGCGATTGCTCTTGTTGTGCTTCAGTCTCGCTCTTTATTTGTAAAGCACTGCTTACTTGTGCAATGTTCAATCCCGTCCTTTCGGAAATCAGATTTGCAATTACTGAAGGATCTGTGGAATTTACTGTAAATTCAAAACTCATTCCATTAACTTCGGCATCAACTTTTGTTTCATTTCCTTGCACTTCAGCTTCTATTGAAAGGCCTTCGTGTTCAATCTCTGGAACTTCTTGCTCAATTATATTTGCCGCATTTTCAGCAAGATGTTCCGCAGCTGTTGCTTGTCCGTAAGCTTCTCCATAGTTTGTTTGATTGTAAGCAGTTTCTGCAGAAGTAAGATGAGCTTGAGCTTGAGACAATAAAACATTCACCGCAGTAACATTGAACTGACTTGTGTTTGTTGTAGAAAGAAGATTAACAACATTTGCAATTTCATCTTTTGCATCGCTTATTCTCTCTTGAGCTTTTTCTTGCAAAATAATTGTTACGTTAAAATGATCCTGCAGTACATTAACCTCATTTTCTATTTCCGTTTCATTCTCTCCAGTCTGTGTTTGAATTTCATTCTCGGTTTCATTTAATTTTTGCTCTACCTTTAATTTCGTGTCGTCTGTTTCATTTCTTAGACTAGAAGCAAATGAACCTATTGTTGCTTGCTGTGTCGAAGTTAAATTAAGTACGCCTGCTTTGAATTCAATCTCGTTTGAAATATCGTCGACTTCATTTTGGTACAGTTCAATTTGTTTCTGGATTTGAATTACATTCATCAGCTGATCAGATGCGTTGGCATTTTGTATATTTGTAAGAGCAGTCTCTGCAACTTGCAACATCTTTGCTTGATCATTTGTTGCGATTTTAGCCGCAGCCGTGTTATTATCTTCAATCATTTGTCTCACTGCAAGAATTTTTTGTCTAGCAAGATTTATCGCTAAATTTGCTTTTGCTGTGTTGTCGAAAGTGAAGAACAAACGAACGTCATCGAAAAAATTAAACAATCCGTAAAATGGCGAATCCGGAGTTATTCCAGCTGTTATTGTTTGTCCATCAACGATTATCGAGCTGTTCGTGACTGTACTTAGCGAAGATTGTGCATTGCCTATCGACAGAAACAACATTGACACAGTTAAAAAGATAACACCGCTGAAAATTTGTTTTTTCATTAAAGAATTTTAATTTTCATTACTTTAATACGTTTTGGTTTTTATTGGGTCTACGCCCTAAATTCTTGTTTTCATACGGACAAAGTTTTTCCACAGGACACATGTAACATTTTGGAATCGGTGTTGTGCAAATTTTTTTTCCAAATTCGACAAGCAATTGATTCACAATTTGTCTATCTTTTTCTTCGACAAGTTTGTGCAATTTTTCTCGAACAATTTCTGGTCTAGATTTTTTATCTGCGATGTGCCAACGTTTCGAAATTGTTTCAACGTGAGTATCGACTGGAATAACATTTTCTCCATAGCCAAAAAGTAAAATCAAATCTGCAATCTTTGGTCCGACTCCCGGAAGTTCAAGAAGTTTGTCTCGCGTTTTTGGAACTTTTCCATAAAAGTTTTTCACAAGAATTTCACAAACTTTTTTCACTCGTTTTGCTTTTCCAATGTAATAATTTACTGGATAAATTGTGTCACGAATTTTTTTCAACGGAAGTTTAGAAATTTTTTCCGGAGTGTTTGCAATTTTAAAAAGTTTTTCTTGAGTAGGAATTGTAACTGTATCTTTCGTTCGTGCGGAAAGAATTCCATGAATCAAAACTTCGAACGGTTTTTCTTTTCTAACTTCTATCTCGTATCTATTTTGCAAGACTAGAATAATTTTATAAAGAGTTTTTCTGTCCATCAATTAGATTTTATTTGAGGTAGATAAACGATTATCTTGGTCTAAATGGGTAACCTCTAACGTCAATACCTTGCGCCAATAAGATTTCTGCAATTTCATTGATATAGCCAGGAAATCTTCTTCTATAATATTTTCTCTTTCCATTTCTTGTTTCTGAGACAAGTTTGTTATGAATCCAGTTATTCAAGTAATATTGTATCGAACTGCCACTTAAGTTGATAAACTGTCCAATTTCTTTTTTGGACAATTCTTGATCAAATGGTAATTTTACATAGTGCCTCAGAATCGTTATGTTCACTGGTGGAGGTGTATTCATTGGTGACATAATCAGTACGTATACAGTTCAAATTTAAAGCTCTATCGGTATTCTAGAATCCTAAAAACCATTTCACTCTGTCTGCGACAGTAGGACTGTACTTTTCACCAATCAATTCAGCTGACAATTTTTTCAAAGCGATTGCAGCTCTCGAACCTTTTGCAAATACTGTTACAGGAACTCCGCGAGAAATACTTTCCGGAACTTTTTCGTCTTCAGGAATCGTAATTAATTTTCTCACATCAAGCATGTCTTTTATCGCGTCTTCATCAAGTTCGTACTTCTTTCCCTTGATTTTGTTCACGACGACAACTACATCCTTCTTGCTTTTTCTCACCATTTCGACAATTTTCATTGCATCGGTGACGTCCGGCAAATATGGATTTGTGACAACTACGATTTTGTCCGAAGCTTTGATTACGTTCTCTATGTTTTCTCTGAAACCCGGAGCACTGTCGATGACAACAAAATCGTATTTCGATTCAGCAATCTGTCCAGCCAAACTTTTCAGTTTTTCTAAATCAACATGTTTCAAACCTTCTGGAGAAGGAACTATGTCCACGCCAGTAATCGAGTTTGAATAAGTTGCTTTCTCAAGCGTGCCATCACTTTTCACAACGTCCTTCAAAGTTCTCTTCATCTCGTCGTACATCCCGAAGTGCAAACGAATGTGTGAGCTCGTTACGTTTGTGTCGAGAACGATTGTTTTTCTTTTGAAAATGTTTGCGAGCGATGCTGCGATGTTAGATGTCACTGTAGTCTTTCCCACTCCACCTTTTCCACTCAATACTCCGATTACTACCATTTTACTCTTCCTCCATTGCTTCTTTCATTTGTTTTTTCAAGTTCCTTGTGATTTTGTTCACGTAAGTTGGTTGATAACTCGTTCTCCATGGTTTTCTTCTTGCTGAAACTCCACGGATTACGATCACCAAAACAATAACCACAATTATTCCTGCTGCTGCGTATTGAGTTGTTGGTAACGAAGCAAAGTTTGACACAGAAGTTACTGCTCCTGTCACCGCTCCTGCAAGTCCCGTCAGTGGTGTTGTTACATTCTGTACGATTGTTTGATTCGTTCCTGTTGGTGCAGCCAAAACTTTTAGAGAAACTGTGTAACTCTTACTAGCTTGAGTTGTTCCTGCAGTTGCTGTTACAGCCACAGTAAAAGTTGAATCTGTTGCATTCTTAGGCAGACTCAGTGTGTAAGTCATTGTCGTTGTCGATCCTGCCGCAATTGTTGTTGGATTGCTTACTGTAAACCAAGTTGTTGGAATTCCTGAAACCGACATTGTGTAAGTTCCACTCGCTGTTCCTTGGTTCGAAACTTGCACTTGGTATGTCGCTGAAGTTGCTGATTGTTGTGCGATCGATGTTGCTCCACTAAGAACTACTGTCGGTGTTAGTGCTGTTGGAGCTGCTCCTCCAGTTGTTGTAGTTGTTGTTTGAGCTGGTGCTGGAGATTGTGTATAAGTTACAAATTGTGTGAAGTGTTTTGTCCAAACAACGAGATCATTCCCGTTAGCTGCATTCATTTTACAATCTTGCCAACCATTCGCAGTTAAAACAGCGTCTATAGTTGTAGAATCGGTGTTCGGTGGACAAACATTTGTTATCTCTGTGAATGATCCACCACCGTAAGAATAACCTACAGACTGTCTAGCTG
>DAIDAX010000020.1 GCA_027310405.1 bacterium
GAATTATTTTGATCCATTATACGCAGGACTGATGAATTTTATTGCAGATGGTGGGCGTTCGTTGTTGATTGCGGGCGGAAGAAGCAGTGGAAAAACTTCTTTGCTTGGCGCACTGATGTTAGAAATTCTAAGAAAATTTAGAATAGTTGTTTCCGAAGATACTTTGGAATTGCCAGTAGTTGCGATGCGAGAACTCGGATACAACATCGAACGATTGAAATCGAGATCGGTAATCACGCACGTTGAAACAGAACTTCCGCCGGAGGAAGCGTTGCGCACTGCACTTCGCCTCGGAGATTCTGCATTGATCGTCGGTGAAGTTCGAAGCGTTGAGTCAGTTGCACTTTTCGAAGCGATGAGAATTGGAGCACTTGCACATGTTGTTGCTGGAACGATTCACGGCGAATCTCCATACGGAGTTTTCGATCGAGTTGTGAACGATTTGGGAGTAAAACCGACAAGTTTCAAAGCAATCGACATAATTAACATCGCAAATTTGTTACGTTCTCCGGATGGATTGCACAGATTCAGAAGAGTTGTAGAAGTTACAGAAGTTCGCAAACACTGGAAGAATGATCCAGAAGAGGAAGGCGGATTCGTCCCACTTTTACAATACTCAGCAAAGGAAGACAGATTAAAACCGACAGACATTTTGCTTGATGGTGAATCTGAAGTTTTGAATTCGATCGCAAGACAAGTTCGTGAGTGGCGCGGTGCGTGGGACAAAATGTGGGACAACATTCAATTACGTGCAAAAATAAAACAAGCTGTTCTTGATTTTGCTGAAGAATTGAATCGTCCAGAAATTTTGGAAGCAGATTACACTTTGAACTCGAACGAGATGATGCACATAATCTCCGACCAAGTCAGACAAGAAGTTGGCGAACTTGATTCGAAAATGATTTACGAAAAATGGTTACAATGGTTCAAGTCGAGGTTGAAAAGTTGAATGCCAGCCTCACAAGAATATTTGGAATTTCTTCGAGAAGAACAGGAAATCAAAAAAAGAAACTGGTATGAAAGATTTTCCAACTTCTCTGAAAAAATTTTGCCGATAAATCCTTGGAAAAGTTTGAAAGAAAATTATGAGGACTCAATTAATTTTGCACATCTCAACACTACGGCACGCGGTGCGTTCGCAGCAACATTACTTTCAACATTGCTGGTTGTTTTAATTCCTTCGATAATTTCTTTACTGTTTGGACTTTTTTCGCTATCGACTTTACTTTTGATTTTCGTTTTCGGAGCTTTGACATTTTATTATTTCTACGAATTACCGATTCGTCGCGCGATAGTTTTCAGAATTAAGGCAAGCGCAGAGATGGTTCTCGCTGTCACTTACATGGTTACTGCGATGAGAATTTCTTCGAACATTGAAAATGCAATTCAGTTTGCTTCGAAAAGTTTGACAGGTCCGCTTGCGTATGATTTGCGAACTTTGCTCTGGAATGTTTACACACGCAGATATGATTCTATATCAAATGCAGTCGATGACTTCATTCGAAAATGGAAAAAAGAAAACGACGAATTCACACAAGCAATTTATTTGATCAAGACAGCCTCCACCGAATCCGCGGAGAGAATGGAAAGTGTTTTGGACGAAGCTGTTTCCGTAGTTCTCAACGGAACGAAAGAAAGAATGAAAAGATATGCAGAGGAATTGAAAACTCCAGTTACAGCATTAAACTCTCTTGGAATTTTGTTGCCAATCATAGGTTTGGTTTTCTTTCCGATAATGTCAATATTTTTACCAGACATAATTCAACCACTGTTTCTCGGAATTAGTTACGTCGTGTTCCTTCCGATCGTTGTGTATCTTTTGATGCGTAGCTATCTAGACAAGAGACCATACACATTCCATCAACCAGATCTTTCACTCCATCCAAAATTTGCGAGAATGAAAATTCTTAACAAAAACTTTTTCATCTCGTTAGCAGTTGCTCTAATTTTAATTTCAATCGGAACTTACGGAGTTTTCACTGACACTTCTGCATTTGATTTCAACGCGCTGGGATTTTCAACATTAATTACAATCGGCATAAGCTCTGGAATAATTCTTTATACTTTTCTCGACTCTCGTGAAAAATTGAAAGTAAGAAATGAAGTTGTTCAAATCGAAAATGAATTCGCAGAAGCATTGTTCCAATTAGGAAATCAATTGAAAGTTGGAATTCCTATTGAGAGCGCATTGAAACAAACATTGCCAAGAATTCAGGAATTAAAAATTTCAAAATTTTTCCAAGTGATTGTTTACAACATCGAAACTTTTGGAATGACATTCGAAGCTGCAATCTTCGACGAAAAAAGTGGAGCGATACACCAATACCCATCGAGATTGATTGCAGCAATTTCGAGAGCACTCGTTGACGTTTCAGCGAGAGGAATGGGAATGGTTTCGAAAACAATGCTGTCTGTTTCAACTTACTTGAAAGATGTTGAATCTGTTGAAAATGATTTACGAGAAATGCTTTCTGAAACTACATCGACAATGCAGATACAATCTGAATTGCTCGCGCCGATTTCTGCCGGAGTAGTCGTTGCACTCACCGCAGTGGTGATGCAAATGTTGATTGTCTTGAAGGAAGCGATTTCGAAAGTTGAAGCGCAGATAACTTCTTACGGAGGTCCAGCTGGTCCGGCTGGCGGATTTATTTTCGGGAACTTGATTCAGCTGAACAAAACAATTCCAGTGCAACAATTCCAATTGATCGTCGGACTTTACATGATTGAAGTCGTCGGTCTGCTGTCGTTCTTCCTCAGCATAATCAACAATGGTGACGAACAAATTTTGAGAAACTCGACAATCGGAAAACAACTTCTTTTGTCGACAGCGATTTATTCTCTCGTCTCGTTATTCATTTATCTCGGATTTTCTTCATTGATTCCACTCTCGGGATTTGGTACAGGATGAAAGGGCAAGAAACAACGCAGGGAAGAATTTTTTACATAATCGTTCTGCTTATTTTACTTATACTTGTCGTCGCACTATATTATTTTGGAGTAACTACGTTGATCAAGAATTTTTTCGGCGGTTAGATGAATGAAAGGATTAGCAATCTCAACTATCGTGGCACTGGTTCTCGCACTTTTAGCAATTGTATTACTTTGGTTTTTTGTTGGCGGAGGAATTAATTTGATAACACAAGGTCTTCCTCAGGCACTAAATCAAATAAGCTCGGCAATCTGTTCGAAAACATATGGTTGGTTTTCATTCCTGTTCTGCAGATGATTTTATGAAACACAAAAAAGGAATCGCAATAAATATTGTAGTGGAAGTAGTTCTGGGAGTAGTTATTTTACTTGGTATAGGAGCTCTAATTTTCTTTTACATTCCGAGTTTGTCGAATTGGCTTGAAAACTGGATGTGTGATACAGTCCAGTTCTGTATCGGAAATGCTGCAAGATCCGAATTGGAGAGAGCAATTTTAGATGCTTATTACATGTGTTCGGAAGGTTGCGATTCTAGCCATCTGTCTGGTGCTTCATCACAAATTAATACAATAGTGCCGTTTAGTGGCAATTTAATCCCTCAACTTGTAACTGGCAAACAATTTTGCAACGATGTGAAAAGTTTCTTCAAGACTTCAGACAACAAGCTCTGCGGATTTAATTTTCCTATAGAGCTATCACTAACTGATGCAAGCCTAAATAAAAATCACATAGGTGACGCAGCAACATGTATTGCAACAGAAAAAAGTTCAGGCGGTTTTGACTGGAATGCATTACTGAATAACTATCTTAATCCAATTAGTTACTTCAGCAATTTCCAGGGTATTGTAGTCAAGACTTTGCTTGTTCCAAGTACTTTGATATCGGACCAGACAGAGACATGTCAACTTACTTCTCAAGGTGTCACTGTGAACAATGCAATAAGAAGTGGGACAATAAACGGACAAGTTTATATTGGTACGCAGGGTGGAGCATGGTGCATACCTCTAGTTGGTTCCTGTGTTGGTGAATATTTGACATCTGTTGGTAATCAGCCGACATACACAATCCTGCAACCCAATGTACAGACGAGTATAACTGTACAAAGCGGTGGCAATCCATACAGATTAAGCGTTCAGCAAAACGGTCAAGTTGTTGACGAGGCCGGAATAGAATCCACAATCACCACGCTGTATGCTTCAAGAGGAGGACCGTCTGGCACAAAGAACGATGTGTCGTTCTTCTGTGATGGGACAACGCACACGTTCACCTTTACTAAAATTGCCGCCGGTACACCAATAACAGAAACTGCGTTTTGCAATTATATTATAATTTGGGACACAAGCTCAAGCGGAGACACTTTCAAAATAACTTACACACCATTCACGATAACTACATCACTCGCAGCTGCACCGGGGCAATCTGTTTCTCTGACAGCAAAATTGCAACAACCAGGAGACACTGTAACATTTACTCAGGCGTGTCTTCTTGTCAATGGAAAATGCGATCCATCGAATACATTTACTCTTGAACTTGTACCACCATCAGGCCCACCGGCTCCTTTAACATGTACAATCGATCCGACAAGTAATTCATGTAGTGTTCAATGGACTCTTCCATCTTCAATCA
>DAIDAX010000021.1 GCA_027310405.1 bacterium
CTAAAATCCGTTTTCGTAGATATGGTTGATGTTAGTACTGGAGATGGCGTTTCGTTGCGTTCAATCGTAGCAAGATGGCCAACGATAATTGTAGATTTCATAAAGCTCAACGATAATGATGTAGATCCAACTAAGGTTGCACAAAATAAAGATTATAATTTTTCACAAGCTGAAGCTTATGTTCTTACAACAAAAAATAAACTTTTTGTCGAATGGAAAAAAATGTTTAAGAATACAGTCAAGGATAGATACTCAAGATTATTTCAGCTTGCAAATGCGAGACGAGCGTCGATCGAACAATACAGAGACATTGTCAAGCCTTACATACACAGATACAGAGGAATAAGAGAACTCGGTGAGACTGAAGAAGGAAGAAAAACACTCCGAAATGTTTCCTGGTTCAAATCGTCTGTGCAAGCAGTATCGGTAGATAAGGCAGAATATTGGGCATATCGAAGTTATGTGCCACCGGAACTTCATAAAACTGAACAAGAAAGTTTTGCAAATGAAAAGGTTAGCATTCTGAAATTGCCGATTCCAGAAGAATTAAAAAAAGCAATTCGAAATGAGCAAGGCAAATTGAATAAGGATATTCTGGAACAAACTATTTCTCCCAATGGAATTGAACCGTTAGACAAATGGGTTCTGTATTTTGCAAAAGAAATGGAAGAACACTATAACAACAATGGAAAAAATTCTGTAATGAATGTGACAATCGCTGACTTGTTGAAAGCAAGACAAACTCTTTTGGAAAAAATGAAAGATCATGAATGGTGGAGTCCATACTTTTTGGTTCTAGATTTCAGTACGTTTAGAACTGTTATGAGAGATGCAGCGGGGAAAGGAGAATTTGAAGATATAGTATTCGATCCTCTCGCAGTCTATCTGATGTCGCAAAACGCAATGTTGCTGCGACAACTTGAACTCATACTAAAAGAAAAAGAAGACGAACTTTACATTAGTGAAATACTCGGCGAGAGTTCTGAAGGGAAAAAACTTAATGACATCCTTGAAGGAGAATATCCCTTATTATTTGCACAAGAGAATGAGTCTAATAAAAAATCTGAAAAAAAAAGTGAAGCAAAAAAAATTATAAATTTTTTGGGTCGTAAACCCTTCACATCAGTTGGAACGAAATTTAAGATTATACAAACTGGAAAATATGAAACTAATTTCAATGAGAGAATAACTTCAGTTTACTTCAAGGATACTGCAGTTTCGTTGTTTGTTCCAGTTGTGAAGTTTATTAAATCAAATGCAGGTGTTCCATAAAATGCCATACACAGTTGGAATATCAAGCGGTTGGTGGAACATAGGTCATGCATCAGCACTTCTTGGTGTCGGGATGAAGGTTATGTCAGTCGCCACATGGGGGGCTAATTTTGTGCAAGTTGATTTTGAAAATACTTCGGAATTTTTAGAACCGGAAGTTGTCAATCAGATTAAAAAAGCACGTGAAGACTTAAACATCCGTTGGGGATCGCATGGTGAGATTGGTGAATACATGGCTTGGGATGCTGCATTGGAAACTATATGGAAACATTCGCATAGAAGATTGCATCAATATTTGAATAACTTGCATTATTTTTTCAGCAAAACTGGAAATGCAAAATACAAACCCGAGTATATAAATTTTCATGCATCAAACTTGTCTACTATTGGAATGCAGATTGAAAAATTCCGATATCTAGGTCTGATTACTGTTACGCTCGATGGCGACACAAACTGGGATAAATTTTTAGGAAAAGAATCTGAAATTGAACTTAAAAAATGGTTTCAGGAAAATTTGCTTCTTAATATTCTTTCTAGTGAATTTGCACATCCAGGCACTCGGGAAGAAATTATGACACTTCCTTTCAGAGGTTTAAGCACTGTGTACTCGACTGGCAAATATTTAGCCCTTTATGGAAAAGTTGTTTTAAGTCCGGAGGTTTTATCTACAATAAAAGAACATTTGTCGAGAAAGCAGATACGGGCGACTGATGAAGAAATTCGTAACAGAAAACTCGATCCATTAACTTTAGAAGAAGTAGATAAAATTGTTGTATCTATAGTACTGAACGGCAAAATTTCAAATGATGTGAAATGGGACATTCTTGATATAATTTATGATTACACACTTCGAGCTGGTTCAACTAGAGAAGGCAGTGGAATTATATCTCAAGAGGAACGAGCATATCTTCTAATTGCAAGATATCTTTTCATCCACAGAAATGATCCAAAAGAACCGCTATGGAAATTATTTTTTGGAAATAAAACATGGGACGATTTAGAAAAAAGTTGGTTCAAAGATGGAAACAAAAAAATATTTGATGTCGAGTCTGGAAGAATACAGCTCATGCCAGAACTTGTAGCGATGGTTGCGTGCCGTTATATTATCGGTCATTTTACTGCAAAACCTTCCGAAGAAGATCTGGTAGAACTAAGGAACAAACTTGGGAAGGAATACGAGATCTGGTATGAACAGCCCGCAATTCAAAAACTGAATGACTTGAATAAATCTTCATCAGATAATCAAAAAACTTTTTTCACTTTTGAAAATCCAGAAATTCTCCAAGATCAGCGCGAAGGTCTGCAGAGAGTGAGCCATGCAAAACACATATACAATTTGATTAAAGCTTTCGAAGCTGCTGGCACACAATTCACACGAATATTTTTTGATTCTGAACATTATCTTCACAATGGTTTTGATCCAATTGCAGAAATAAAATCTGCTCCTGAAGATTTTGGAAATTTTGTACTTGCATACCATATCGGAGCTCCGAAACCATACCACCCTGTACATGAGCCAATCGATATTGGTAGTGAAGCACAAAGATGGATTTACAAGTATGCATGGGAATTGCGACAGAAAGGTTTCGGTGTAAAAGACAATGCATTTTTAATTTTTGAGAGAGGTGGGGCGCGCAGTGAACAAGGTCAGAATCCTGCACAATTCATTGCACAATCAGCTGCTGCTCTTAAATTAATTGCAGACCAATTGGAAAAAAATACTGAGCCCGATAAATTACCTTTGGAGTTTTATGGAATATCGAGTACTGGATTTTTATCGGAAGATAGACAGTTAGCAACGATAAAGGAACATTTTTTTGATCCACTGAAAGGAACTTTATCTGTGCCAGAAGAGGAGCACACATTCCTCGGTGGGGAATATCTGAAAAAACCTGGAGCTCAGGTTGAAAAATGGAAGAAGGAAGAACTGCGTTAATTTTTTTCACATAGAGGATTTTTCCATATACGTTAATTAAACTCGAAAACAAAGAAAAGTTTATGCCGATTGAAAATTTAGAAGAAGAGCTAGAAGATGTGAACCTTGTAAAGAGGGTAAAGAATACTGAAAGCTCTCAAACTACTTCACGAGTTAACAGCGAAACTATGGAGAAGGTTGTGAAATTTACAAATGAAGCTCGTAAGCAATATGGCGATTTGATAAAATCAGTTTTAATTTTTGGTTCAGCAGTGCGCGGAGATGCGAAGATTACTAGCGACGCGGATGTTTGGGTTGTTTTGGACGATACTGCAACAAAAAGTAGTGAGGATTTAGAAAAAGTCCAATCACATTTGTACCTTATTGCACACGAGCTTAAAGACGTTCATGTTCAAACTACACGACTTACAGATTTCTGGAATCAAATAAAAATTGGTTCTCCAGAACTTGTGAACTTTTTACGTTATGGTCTTGCAATTTACGACACTGGATTCGTTAAACCAGTACAGAGAATGCTTAACATGGGGTTGATTCCTCCAAGCGAAGAAAAAATTTCGTTGAAGGCACGCGGCTCTGAAG
>DAIDAX010000022.1 GCA_027310405.1 bacterium
CCTATATCCAGTTCGAACATTTTCACATTCACTCCGACTTTCACTTACACGTATAAAGAAATTTTGCACACGTCTCCTCCGACAGTGACGTTAGACTACAAAGGTTGCCCTACAACGAGTGGCTCTAGCTGAACCTGCAAGCAGACTGACTGTTAACGTTGCAAGAGCCCAGAGCGAAATCGAGTTCCAAATTCTTGAAGCCGGTGTTTGTTCCATTATACACAGGATAAATGTCCTGCAAACTTTTTACAGAAACTCCTGCTGAAGCTGAAGCGATGTAAGAGTAAGTGCAAGTTTCTTTAACAGTGAAGTTACCCAAACTATCACAGGCTGTCAGTGTTGTCTGGCTGCACGAACCTGCTGTAATTTTTACAAAAGGATTTGCAAGCAGCGAAACATTCAACGACATCGAAGATGGAGTTTGTATGCTCAACGAATTAATTTGATTTTTAATTTGATTGCTGATTGAATTTTGGATTCCGCTGTAAGAACTTCCATAGTAACCTGAAAAAACTTGCGCAGCACCTAATCCACCGTTTGTGGCGTTGCAGTATGTGTAAGTTGCTGTCGACGTTGCAGTTGTTGGATTGTAATTGTTTATCGAATTTTCTATCGCGTCCAAAATTATCGGCTGTATCGGATCTTGATCAACAAAATTATTTATTCCAAAATCAAAAAGTTTGTAGAAAGTTGTAGGAATTGTTTGAACTATTTCCGCGGAATCCTTTATGTCGTACAAATTAGTTTTGCTCGTTTCCAAATTTCCATTCGGCATTGCAGTGAGTTGAATTGATGTCGAACCTTGTCCGCCTCCGATAGTTACTGAAGAATAAGTTGGAATGTTGAAGTTTGTAGCTTGGAGTTGGTCGACATACTGATTGAAAATATTATTTATAATTTTCGCAAGTCCAACATTTTCAGTGCAATAGATAGTCTGTCCGCTGTAAAAAATTCCACACGTCGGCGCTTGGGTTGTGTCGGTAATTATTCTCCAATAAACAAGTGAATTAATTGTTTTCAAATTTGTCGTGTCGCTGTATCCTCCGTTCTTTGAAACATTGTACGCGGCTTGATAGAATGAATAAACTAGGGATTGTTGCAGCGAACGTTTTACGAATTCTAGAGAATTAATTGCGGAAACAATCGAAACGTCTGTGTAAGTTCCCTGAATTGTTGAAACGTTTGCAAAAATATTTGCGGCAATCACTCCCCACACAGCCAGCGCAGCTACAAGCACGACAATGATTATCGGAATTATTCCTTTCATCAGTTTCTCACCAACGTCAGAGTATCAACAAGATTGTTCGGGTTGTATGGGAGTGGAATCTTTGTATAGGCGCTGTACTGTGGATTGCAATTACTTGGAAACAAAAGAATTGTGGAGTTTGAACTTTTCAATAAGTAGCATATGTTTCCTGTTGCACTATCGAAAGCAAAATTGTACAGTGTTGAGTTAGTAAGATTCAAATCAATCCACGGATTATTTTGGAAGAAAATTTTCTCGCTGATGTTCTGAATGTTTGGAATATTTCCTGATCCTGTCACTGAAAGAAGCGAGAGCAATGTTGTCTGTGCGGAGTCATATCTATATTGAAAATCTACATTCCTCACGATGTTGTATTGAATTGAAAAAACTGTAATCAAAAGAAAAGACATAGTGAAAATAATCCCAATGAAAGTAAATTCAATGAATTGCCCTTTCATTTTAAAATTCCTCCAAGTTCACGAACATTAGACCGGCATGTATTGTTCCGTCTGGCATTCGCAACGAAATTGGAAATGCTCTTTCCGATACACCGTTTTTACTAACTTCTGTTGTGCTGCATGTAGTTATGTCCCAGACATTGTAGTAATCTCTCAGGAAATCTTTCTGCGTGAAACTCGTGTAAAGTTTTCCAACGTCAAAGTGGTTTGAAATGCAACCGACGACACTGCTCAGGTCAGAAAAAATTGGTTGAGCAACACTTTCGCTGCCGATTTGTCCGAGATAAGTTTGCCACACTTGCTGCGTCTGCAAATCTTCCACTGTGATTATCGCGAAAGAATTCGGATAGTTAACGGATTTTTGAAAATCATTCGGGCTCGACAAAAAATTCAGAACCGGAACCCACGATGTTCCGACTCCCTGAAAATATTTTGCAACATACGGTTCGTACAAAATTCCGCGCTGCAGAGAAGTTCCGTCGTTGTAAACGAGATACGGAGAACTCATCAGCGATTCTCCGAGATTTATTGTATGCCTGTCGACTTCGGCGCTAGTAACTGCAACCTGAATTCCAAGCATGTGTCCAACGCCGACATAGTAAATCACGAGAATAAGAATCACAGTGATGAATCCGAAGAAGACAGTTGACAGAGACAAAGCCAAGCCTTTCATTGTACCGAAACTCCGTAGACGAAATTGTTTGAAGTGCCCAAAGTTTTCGTGAAAGTGAATTGATTTCCACTTGCACTCACGTCGAGATTTCCGACAGCAGTTTTTCCACTTCCGCTGCAGACTTCATTATTAACCTCAACGACTTTGCTGAATCCGTAATTGCACGACTGGCCATTCTGAAGCGCGAGTTTTATGTTTACTGTGCGATCGTTGATAGACGTGTCGTAAGTATACTGCGAGCTTGGAGAATACATCAGAGTTATCGAACCCGGAGCGACGGAAGAAAGAGTAATGAAATTCCCAATATTTCTCGCGACGTTTTCCGAAGATGCGATGGCGAGAGCGTTCGCAATATCTTGCACAATCATTATCGCGTTCAGCCCGACAACGAGAGTCACGACAATCACGAGAATTATCGCGAGAACTTCAATCTCAGATGTGCCCTTCACAAATAATGAATGTGGATTTTAGAATTAATCATTTTGCCGGTTGCGGATTCAGAATGCTTGTGCAATCGCTTTGTGTCGGATTAGTTGGCACATTGTATTGCGAACAGTTTGGTGGGATTTGTATATCCGGCGTGTTCGAAGTTGAAAATCCTTTGAGGCTCCACTGAGTGCAGTAATTAATCAATTGTGTTTTGCAGCTTGCTTCGCTTACCTGAGTTTGTGTTGCAGATAGCCACGCGAGATAAATCGCGACTGCAGCGAAAAGAAAAATTACAATCATTATGACGAGTGTCAGTGTGTGTATTCCTTGTCCTTTCATAAAATGAATTTGGGAAAATGAAAACTTAATCTTAAGCTACGTTTTAGCATCCAGATGGTTTAGCTTGATGCAAGGCATTTGCACAAGCACATTTATCTGCAGTCGAAATTATTGTGTCACTTGGATAAGATTTACAGCTTGGATATACTGTTAGAAAACTTCCACCCGGTGGACTTGCGTAACTACTTGCAGAATACTGAGTACACCAAGAAATAAAACTGGCTTCACATCGTGTCTGGCTCAACTGTCCTCCGCCACCGCCAGCGACAACGAAAAACCAGTAGCCGATGACAGCGACAACGATTATTCCGAGAATG
>DAIDAX010000023.1 GCA_027310405.1 bacterium
ATCCTTGACTGTATTCTTAAACATTTTTTTCCATTCGACAAAAAGTTTATTTTTTGTTGTCAGTACGTAAGCTTCGGCTTGTGAAAAATTATAATCTTTATTTTGTGCAACCTTAGTTGGATCTACATCATCATCGTTGAGCTTTATGAAATCTACAATTATCGTTGGCCATCTTGCTACGATTGAACGCAACGAAACTCCCTCTCCAGTACTAACATCAACCATATCTACGAAAACGGATTTTAGTGTAGAGTTTACTTTTTTCTCAGTCTCTTTATCATTTTTTTTCTTCGCCTCTTCCAACTCTTCAAAATAGTCAGCATATTCTTTGTACTTTCGTAAATCGTGTTGCAGCAATTCATAATCTGACACTGCGGTTTGAACACCAGCGAGAGCTTGCTTGATTTGTCCTTCTAGTGTTTGCTTTTGTTGTGTGGTTAGTTGATAATACTGTGCGTGTACAGGTGATATTTCAGACCATTCATCAAACTTTACTGGCACAAGCCCCCACTTGCCAAGCTGAAAAAGTAGACTCAGAAGAAGATTACTTCCAGTTCCAAGAGGCGTGAAAATATCTATTGAAGTTTGTTGATTACCCGGAGGTAAGTGAATGAATTCACCAGGAATAAATCCAGCTACATCTAAACCCATCTTACTTGGGGCCTTGAGATTTTCTCTACACCAACTCGCCATATTCTACACTAGTATTAAATAGGCTCCGAGAATAATTAAAAAAATCCCTAACAAAACTCCGACGTTTGCAAACTGCTTCGGCTGATATTCAATTATGTCGGGGAACACGAAAATTATCGCGACTCCAAGAAGCACGAGTCCTGCTCCAGCGATTTTCTCTAAAACCATCAACCCACTCTTAAATTATTAGCTTTGCGAAAACAAATACAGTTTATGCCGATATTCGCAAGGACGAAACTTACAATTGAAGAAGGATGTATGTTGCCTTCTCCAAGAGTTCGTCTTGATTATTCTGGACCGAATCCGCAAAAAATTTATCCAAAAGTTATGGAAATTTTGAAGACGAATTTAAAATTCAAACCAGAAAACATTCAGGAGAAAGAATATAAGTGGGATCGCAGTGGAGTGCCTGAAAAATTTTCTGCGTCGCTTGAAGCATTCAAAGAGTTCGATAGATTTACTTATGCGATTTTTTGGATTGATGTAAATGGTAGTATCAGACCTAGTAAAGAATTTGGCAAAGAGGGCGAAGCGACAATAGTTATCGATGGTTCGATTCGCACTGACTATCCGCAAGACACAATCTGGCAGAAGAGCCTGTTTTACGAAGCGTTCAGAGTTTTCTGGCACCGCGTTTTCTACCAAGAGAAAAGATATCAATTCAGAGAACAATGCAGAGACATAATACTTACACTTCAAAATTCACTAAAAGAATTTTTCAACATCGCGCCGAAGGAATGATTATGGCGTTTGTAATAACAAATGACATACTCGCACCGAGAGGAAATATAATCATCGAGTACAACGGTCCAGATCCATTTTCCGTCTACAAACAACTCGATCCGAAAATGAGAGTTTTATTCGAGGGAGTGGGTTCTAATATTTTTGAACCAGATTTCAGATGGGACACTAGTGAAAATCCACATTCATTTTTTTTCATAGTCTACATAGAGAGAAGATTGGACAAGTATACAAAATTCCGTGTGCAAGTCAGAGGACAGGGGTTGCAGCCAACTGATACAACTAAAAACGGTTCGATAAGATTAGAAATCAGTGGAAACATAACCACAGAAATAAAATCGACAACATTCAAAGACAGAGTTGCTTATCCGTTAATCCTTGCATACATGTATTCGTTTTACAACAGTGTGCGCAGAAAATATCTTGAGATGTTGCGTGGGAGAGTGGAAGAATTTGAAAAAGAGATTCGAGAATTTCTTAAAATACCAGTAAGAGCATAGTGATTGTATGTCGTTCTTTTCAAGGATATTCGGAATCTTCAGAAAGAAAAAATCCGAATCGCTACCAGATTTACCACCAACGTCAAACTTGCCTCCGATGTCAACGCCTATGCCCTTCAATGAACCAGCAGATACTTCAAAAGCAAAAATGGATCTCATCGCTGCACAGATGGACAGCCTTCGTCTTCAATATGACACTCTGAACGAAAGAGTACTGCAAATTGAAAAAATGGTTAAGGAACTTCTGGACATAGCAAAGAGTCCGTAAATCTTCAACTCTCAAATTCTCTGCAGTCTTCGCAAAGCCATTGTCCGTTTTTCTCCATCAAGTCGTCGGAATATTCTTCGCAGTTGTCGCATGTATTGATGTCGTATTTTGTGTAGGCGCGAGTAGTAAAATATACAGGAACTGTTTGTAGTTCGACTTCGTTTGTGTTTCTAGTTGTTGCAACTAAGCGTGGCTCCAATTTCAGTGATGGTCTTCTTACTTGGGACATGTTTTTCATTGTTACCAATTTCAATCATTTATCGAATGGGTGAGGGAGGTGCCGGCCTTGATATTAAAATCTGGCAAGCGCCAGTGGGCTGGTTCCAAGCACCTCCTTTCTTGGAAATAACTTAATGTTATCGACAATATAAATAATTTGCCTAAAAAAAATTTATAATTTTCGGTTTTTTAATAAAAATTAATCGACAATTGTTATTAAAACTTCAAAAAACTTATTTTAAAGCTTAAATAGTTAGGAATCTTAAAAAACTCAGAGATAACCATGCGACCTAAAGATTTTTTGGATGAAACAAATCGATTTATAATTTCCGAAATGACAAAGAATGGCAGAGTCACATACACAGAACTTGCAAAAAGATTGAACATTACACCTGCAGCAGTGAAAGAACGTGTGGAGCGTCTGTACAAGAATAAAATCATCCAGCCGTCAGCACTAATTAACACAAATGAACTTTTTCCAGTCTCAGCGACAATCGGGGTGGAAGCTGACTCAGAAAGCATAGGTCTGCTTGAGAAAAAACTTCGACCTTGTCCGCTAGTAATTCTTATGGGCAGCAGAGC
>DAIDAX010000024.1 GCA_027310405.1 bacterium
GCATTCAGTAGAGCTAGTGAAGTGCCTACACTTTGGGTGTCTCCTATTTCAAATACTCTTGTATTTTTTGCTAATCGTATGAATGCTTCTTGAAATCCGCTATCATGAAATTGAAGTGACGCTATGCGGCCATTGATGCTTGTTAGTTCTGACAACCCTAGGGTTGCATTCGCTGCACAACAACTTGTCTGACTGCCAATATTGGCTTGTACTCCAGACCCAGAAGTTCCTCGAACATCTAGAAGGTAACCAGGGCTAGTTGTTCCTATGCCGACGTTGCCTGTGTTCGTGATAAACAAACCACTTGTAGCACCGTTGTTTACAGTTATGTTTAATTGACCACCACCTGGATTGTAGAAAGTTATATAAGAACCATCCACGTTTTGTCCTTTTAGCATCAATAAAGCATTTGCATTATTGCTTGTAACAAACTGTGAACCTTGTACTTGACCGGCTGCTAGTAAACTTGTTAATGTGCTCGCAGGATCCAAATAGTAAGCAGAATTATCTGAATCATAGTAAGCGCTCGCATTTATGAAACCACCAATCGGGTTGCTGAGTTGTGAACTTCCAACTGCTCCATTTGCAATTTTGCTGGAAGTAACTGCACTGTTCGCAATGTTGCTTGTTCCAACTGCGTTGCTCGTGCCTAATGTTCCGTAAAGTGTGCTTGTCGCGTTGATGTTTCCAACGACATCCAATTGTTGGACCGGTGCTGCTGTTCCGATTCCGACTTTTGTTCCAGCAGTATTATTATAGACGTAATTTCCAATGGAAGCCCATCCCGTTCCGCCAGGTGCACTCAACGAAATGCATGTCAACGTAGATCCGATAACTTGAACCGCGTATCCCGCTCCGCATCCAGTTGGAAACGAAGTGAGATTCCCCCAGCCCAATCCCAAATTCGAAGCAAGTTGCATTGCAGTCACCGCATTGTTTGCTATGTCAGAAGTACCGATACAACCTGGACAAGACACTGCACCGGCGATGGACAAACTTGTTCCCGTTGCAGCGGCATCCAAATAATAATTAGAATTATCAGAGTCATAGTAAGCAGATGCATTGATGTATCCGCCGATTGGATTAGATAATTGTGCTGAACCGACTGCACCGTTAGCGATCTTCGACGACAGAACTGCACTGTTCGAAATGTCAGCGCTCGGAATTCCTTGTGTCCCACCGAAAATAATTCCACCCGAATAAGAAAACCAATTTACTCCAGTGATGTTGAAATTAGACATGTTGAGATTTGTGTCAATTGGCGTAATTTGTGACAGAGGATGACTTTGTGTAGCTGCAGCAAAAACTGTTGGAGAAAGAAGAATCAGAGTGAGTAAAGCAAATGTGAATAATGCTGCAGTTCCCTTTGTTTTCTTTTTCAGTGCTCCAGCCAAATAATAAAGTTTGACCTTTCCAATCTCTCGAAGAATTATTTTATCTTCTCCAACCAATTTGTAGATGTATTTAGAAACGTTAGTTCGATGAATGTGCACACTGTCTGCTAGTTGACCTACAGAAAGTCCTTCGGGATGTTCGTGCAGTGCTTCAAGTATCTTCTGCGCAATTCCATTTTCTTCTGTCAAGAGAGCTCTCCCACTACTTTAATGCACTTCATTAATGTAGTGCACTATCTAACTTCATTATTGTAGTACAGTCGTAAGCCGATTTCGAAATTTTGAGCTCTTTTTTCAGAAACGGAAAAAAATATCTGTAATGAAGTGTATTAAGGAAGTTCTTTAATAAACTACATTAATAAAGTTCATTAAATTCCTTGCAAGTAAACAATTTGAAAAACCTTTTATTCAAAAGAAACGAAAATTATCTATATGCCTGAAAGTGCTGGTAGCAGAATACTTCTTATCGTTGGAGTTATTGGAATAATTTCCGTTCTCGCTGTTGGTTTAACACTTTGGTATCTTTTTGGAACTAACAAACTTTTGTACGTAGCTGGAACTCCACCTACCTCGGGTGCTGGTGGAAACACCTCGACGTCTGTTCCTTCGGGCGGACAACAGCAGGCTGGAAGTACAACCGGATCTCCAGTCGTGAATCCTACTACTGGACAGACTGTTGGAGTAACTTGTCCTACAAGTTGTTACTCACAATACGTTTATGGATCTGGAGGCGCTTGCCAACAAACATATTATAAGTACCCTGCAACTGATACAAACCTAGTTGCATGTCAAAACGACAGGACGGTTACTTACGTCAATTGCGCAGCTTCTAACACGCCTTTGTGCTAAATATTTTCTATAAAAGATGTTTTCTAAAATATATTTTTAACTAGTTAATTGACAACCTGTAATGTTCTCGAAGAAACTTAATGGTTGTGGACCTGGATAACTACTGTTACCGTAAGCAATCGTTGGATTCCATCTCACTCTAGCATCGACGCACGCTTGTATGTTGTTGTCGCATGGCGAGAAAATTTCTGGAGAGAATGTTCCGAGTATGTTGAGCTGTAGTTGTGTTCCGGTTGAATTGCTCGTTCCATAAATTTTCAAGTTTTTAGAATTCAAGCAATTGACAAAATTTGCAAGGCTCTTCAGATTTGTAACTGACTGTTGGAGCAAAACTGGATTCGCTGTCAAAAATTTTCCATCGGTTGTAACCCATACTTCTGCAAAATTTGTTCCTTGAGAACTCACTAGTTTTACAATCATGTGGTACACTCCACTCTCTTGATCTACTGCAACGACCTGTGCAGTTGCGCCTGGATTTGCTAGCTCGTAAAAGTTTGCAACTTGTTGTTCGATACTTGACTGACTTACACCACCAGACGGAACATAAAAGTAAAGAAATGCAACTCCAACAATTGCAAGAATCAGAAAAATAATTCCAACAACTAAACTCTTTCTCATTATCGTCTATTCTTTTTTTATTACAAAAGATTAAATAGATTCTATGAAACGTTTTTGGTTGATAACTCTTTTTTTACTTTCTTTTGTATTTTTATTTCGAATTGCAGTAGCAACAATAACAATAGAAACT
>DAIDAX010000025.1 GCA_027310405.1 bacterium
ATCTTGATGAGAATCTTATAGTGAAAAACTATAAAAGATTCGAGGATATGAAAAAAGGCTTGTACATGACTTCTGAAAGAGCCAGAAAATTAAATAAAGTCTGGATAAGGAAAACCTCGGAAAATCAAAGAAAGGAATGGGGAAGAATGGGTGCGATTAAGGCAAACGCACAGCCAAGGCTTACTTTCCAAGAAAACCGGATTAAAAAAGTTTTGGATTCTCTTGGACTTCAGTACAAAGTCCATGAGCAGATAAAAACAAACTTGCTTGATATGAACATAGATTTTGCAATATTCGAAAAGAATAAGCCAAAATATTTTATAGAAGCGACCGAACGCAAGCATGATTTGGCAATTCTGTGCCAAGCTTATGCATACAGATGCAGACTGCTCAAGGAAAGCTATCCTAATGCCAAAGTGGGAATTATAATCAACAACATTCCGCTTTTTGCGGAAAATTTGCTTCAAAACGAATTTGATTTTGTTATAGAATCCGCTTCAATAAAAAATCTCGGCAGGCTTCTTCAATTCTGGTTCATACAACCGCCTGTACAGCTGACTTAAGGGAATTGGCGGGGGAGCACACAAGGGGTGGAGGCTGCGGTTCAATCGGATTCAACGCCGAACATAGACACAAGGTTTATTAAGTAGAGTATCTATACCGTTTCGATGAAGAAAGAAGAAGTTTGCGAATGTGTAGGTCTTTATCTGGGAGATGGATTAAAATCAATGAAGAATTCTTCCATGTATAGGCTGTCATTTACAAATTGCAATCTGGAGTTAATTCTGAAAATGAAAAAGTTTTTCATTTCTTTGGGAATACCAAATTCAAAAATTCATGCACAAATCGATGTTCCTATGGGGGATGACTCAGAAAAAATTAAAAGAAAAATCGTTGCAAAAATAAAAATTCCATATTTGAACGCCAAGACAAGAATTGCAAAAAGGAAAAAACCTGCAGTTCAGATACGCGCGTTCAGCAAGGAAACAAGGAATAAATTAAACAACCTTATAGAAGGGGAACTTAAAAACATAGATAGAAAAAAAGCGGTATGTATTCTTAGGGGAATCTTTGCCGCCGAAGGGCGTGTAAAATTTCAGAAAAAAAGTCTTAATGCAATTTGCATAGCGACTTCAGAGGACAAAAATTACAAATTAATCAAGGAATTATTTAGGATTTCTGGTTTTAATTATTATTATTCGCACAACGAGTTTTATTTTCATGGAATTAAGCAATTTCAGCAATTCAGAAAACTAAAAATCCATATTCTTCACTCAGACAAAAAAGAGAAGTTTGAAAACGCGTATAGAACTCTTAGAGGAAATCTTGGCCTATCGGATATCTCACCAGGAGAGACAGCAGGATGAAGGTCAGCCTAAAACAGATGATATCGAATAGAATGATGACGGAAGTTCGATTGTCGTCTGTGGGTAACGGGTTTACCAGACGCGCTGAGAGGAGTTGCATGGCCATCGTCAGCTCGTACCATGAAACTTTTTTCTTTGAAAAGAAAAAACTTTACTAAAAAGAAACCTTCAAGGAATAAGTTTGGGAAAGGCGTGCCGTTAAGTCGGTTAACGAGCGAGACCCACGCTGTTAGTTGCCACCGCAATCTGCGGATTGCGAGCACCCTAACAGGACCGCCGGCGAGAAGCCGGAGGAAGGAGTGGGCGACGGTAGGTCCGTATACATTAGCAAGGTGACTTTGCTTTTTATCTGATTCAACCAAAAATAAGGCATGGAATACCCAGAAATCTATAGTTATCTAACAGGGCTTATAGCGGGAGACGGACATATAGAAAGAGGAAACAGGACTGTAATATCAATAGCTGATACAACATTCAAAAACTCTATCAGAAATATGATTTCAAAACTAAAGCTGAATCCTGTAGAAGTCTTTGATAAAACAGGCGGAAATATATGGAGGGTGTCTGTCAATTCCGTTTCTTTCAAGTCTGAAATGTTAAAAATTGGCTTGAAAGAAGGAAACAAGACAACTGTTCCAATGAATTTTAAAGTGAAGCCCGGACTGGAATTTCTCTTGATTTCTGGATTGTTCGATGCAGAAGCTTGGTTTGAAGTAGATAAAACCAAATACTACCGTATTAGATTTAAGATAAAGAATAAATCTATTGCAAATTTTGTGATGGATTTTTTATTTAGGAATAAAATCTGTTTTACAAACGGCAGTAAGGACAAATGTTTTATAG
>DAIDAX010000026.1 GCA_027310405.1 bacterium
ATAGAGTTGCTCTCTTGAAGTTAGGGAGTTTCGTTATAACAGACGGAGGAATCTATAAGAAAAGAAATCAGATATATTTCGATTCAACAGACAAAGCGCTGATAAAGGCGTTTGTAGATTCAGCAAAAGACCTGAACATAAAGAAAATTTCCATTGTAAACGGGCATGAGGATTTGGAAGCGAACATCTATTCCAAAGAAATTTCAGAAATGCTCGTGAAGCTTATAGGAGAATCAAAGACGATTCCAATTAAAGAAATTGAGAAACTTCCTAAAAAAGAAATACAAAAGATACTTCAGATATTATTCACAACAGACGGAGGGGTGTCTTTTTCCATCAGCAAATCCAAATCGGACGGAAAGACGAGATTTCACAGGAAGATTACATTCACAAGCAAGAACAAGAAGAATCTCAAAAGCGTTCAGAGTTTGCTTGAGATTTTCAGGATTGGCTCCAGAATACACGGAACTGACTTGGTAATCAAAGGGCGCGGAAATCTTATGGAATTCAAAAACCGAATAGGATTTTTAAAGAGAGCAAAGGTTACAAACAAAAGCAAGAAATGGAAAGGTGTTGAGAAAAATAAGTTTCTCGATGTTGTTATTAAAAGTTATCGGCGCACGCGTGGGGTTTAAGCGAACGTCATAAAGCCTTTTTCTTTTGGTATCGAGCTTGAAAAAGAAAAACGCTTTAGCGAAAAAGAAAAATAATAAAAGAAAAAGGCGCGAGTTCGTTCGCTGAATACGTCCCTGCTCCTTGCACACACCGCCTGTCAAACCATGCGAATGGATTTTTGGTGAGGCTCTCCCCCCAACCCGGCAACGGGAGGGGTGAAAGTCGAGCCAAGAGTCTGTGAGTGGGGTTAAGTCATAACAGGACAGGCAGCAGTTCTATTGCCTCAATGAATGCAGATAGGCGAAAATATTTTGCAGCAATGCAAAAGATGTTTTCAGGAAGGTGAAATGAGAGGCTTTTGTAAGGATTGCAACAGCAGCAGTAAAAACAACAAAACCATTCGTAACTGATTTCAATAATGAAACTCTGGAAAATGGTTTTCGTAAAAAAGAAAAATAAAAAATTAATAAACAAGCAAAAATAGTTTTACGGTTTTCAGATTAGGAATAATACAATAAAAAAATCAGTTGCGCTGAAAACGCTTTTAGTTTCAAATCCTTATTGAGCTGCCGTCTTATGAGAAGGTAGCCCTACCGGAAGGTGGGGCTGGATCACCTCCTTAAATTAATAATGTGTACTGCTAACAGGGCGCCAAAGTTTTAAACAGCCATCATAATCTTCATTTTACATTTTGGTGGACTGGCTGGGAGTTTTATAGCTTTTTACAAAAAGCTTATTTGAACCCAGAACCTCTACCTCGCCTTTTGAAGTAAAATGATTTTACTTTCGGTGCAAGGG
>DAIDAX010000027.1 GCA_027310405.1 bacterium
CTGTTTGGACTTGGCAAAAGACTGCGCAAGAAGCGCAGCCACTCAGGGTTCCCTCCTCACTCTTGCAAGCATTTCCCGAGCAATTCTTTCAGAATATAGAATCAGGCAAAATAATATGGCGCGAGCCAATATCGTTTCTTTTGCCTGGGATTTTCTTTCTGAAAGAAAAGCCCATTGGGAAGTTTTCGCACCTGCTGCGTCCCGTAGGACCTGCCTTCATGTCTCAGAAGGCATAACCAGCTTCCAGTAGAGATTTCAAAAATGACAACGCGTCGCCTTTACTCCTCGCCGACTTTAGGATGCGTTTGTCGGCATCATAAAGAAAAATAGCAAGCCCAAGCAATTTGTTCTTTTCCATACCGGTCCATTTGCTATGGCTCTTCCTTGTAACCCTACATCCCTGAAGAAAACCTATTTCATTTTTGAACCGGGCAAGATTCTCCTTGCCTTTTATTATGATTTCGCTGCTTGAACCCCTCGAACTTATATTGAAGTCGCTTAGCATTTTTCTCAGCTGCTTTATTATGACAGGATGAACGCATCGCACGGAAACCCATCTGTTTATTACCCACCATTTCCTCTGCAAATTCGGGCATAAAATTACAGAGCCTTCAGCCGAAACAAAAAGCCGAAGAAAGCTCCTTTTTTGCTCAACATCTGCATTCATTATTTCATCGGGTATTTTTGAGTTTGGAAATGTTCCGTCAGAAAACGGTTTCGTCCTGAAAGTCTTGTTGTATTTCAGAAGCTCGTTTTCAAGACTCTTGGGAACCATCATGGATGCATAATATACATCAGACCAATTTGAATTTGTCGGAATTCTCTTGTGTATTGGATAATTTTTCTTTGTTATTGTAGAAAGTATTTCCTTGAACTTTTCTGCAAAACATTTGTCAACGCATTCCATCATTATCCTGTATCTCCTGTCGCCATTCGGCAGCCTATGCAAATGCATCGAGCCATCCGACAGAAGGATTGCAATAAGGTCCGAAATATTCCTATCCATAAAGCGTTAGTCTGCGATTTTCAATATAAGCTTATCTCCACTGCGAAGTCTCTGGGCATCCACTCTCATGGCCCATACTGATTATCGGTTTGTCAGTTCTGTAATGCCTTTCTCCTTCAAGTCGGGAAAAAAGAAATTTGTTTAAGAAAAATAAAAGAAATTATTTTTCGTTTAAATTTTTATATTGGGGACAAGGTGTAAAATGTCCGTTGCAATATTTATGCACTAATAGATATGAAATATCTTCTTCCTTTTTCAAGCCTAAGGAATTTATTGTTTTTACTGTCGGACACTTATTATATTCTGGACAACCCATATCC
>DAIDAX010000028.1 GCA_027310405.1 bacterium
GCTCCTATGGATATGAAATCGATTTAGACCAAGCAACTGGAAAAGGTTATATCACTCAAGACGAAGTTAGAACTTTTGGAAGGTCTAGATAGAAATGGTAAAGAAAACTTTCCCTGAAGCGATGGCAAGAATTTATTACAGAGTTTATGTCTGCAGACTTTGCAAATCGAAGATGCGTGCTGATCCTGCGAAAGTAAAACTGGGAAAAGTTAAATGCAGAAAGTGTGGATCTCATGCTTTGCGCCCAAAAAAGAGACCGCTAGCATAGTCTAGAGATAGTTATGGAAAGTAAATTGATTAAAAGGTGGATGGGGCAAAATTTGCGTCCAAGTAATTTCGAATTTTTTACAAACAGACCAGAACTTGTCGTTGGCAAACTTCCTGAAAAAGATGCAGAAGTTGAATACGTTTGTCCTCACTGCAGTTTCTACGAAATCAAAAGAATTCAAATGAACCGAGGAGTAACTGCTTCTGGAAAACCAAAGAAAAAACTGGATAGACCAGAATTCAATTGTAGTAAGTGCGGAAAAACGATAAAAGTTCTTGAACTGAAGAAAGTGTGAAATTTTTATACTGCGAGTTTAAACTAATCTAGGTGCGAACAATGAGTGATCGCTTTTGCTGTTGACAAACTAATTCTTTTGTGTAGCTTAACTTCTCAAAAAACTTATTCTAAATTTATGCACGGGTGCCAGAATCCGGTTAATGGGACCGCCTGCAGAGCGGTTTTGTGTGGGTTCAAATCCCATCCCGTGCTCTCAAATTTTTTGTGATGAACAATGGCGACGAATCGTGAAATCAATCTGTTTATGTTCAAATTTTTCGCATTCATACTTTTGCTAGGCTGGATTGTCCCGATAAGTATTGTAAGAACACTAGACAGCATTTTTAGTTTGTCTGCATTCTACATTAATCCGATAATTAGTTTTGTGATCTTCATTCCATCAGTAATTTTAATTTTTTTGGGAGCGAATGAACTTCTTATTACTGGAAAAAGCAGACTACATCCAGAATTGTACAGTAAAAAAATTGTAACTCGTGGAATTTACAGCAAAATCAGACACCCAATTTATTTAGGATTCGCTGGAACTTTTC
>DAIDAX010000029.1 GCA_027310405.1 bacterium
TTACTATGCTTTTAAACGCTTTCGCAGAGTTTATATGTCTACCTCCGAAAATTCATTTTAGGTGAAAAAAATGGTATTCCTCTTTGAAGGAGTAGTTGGACTCGGATTAGCGCTCCTTACTGGACTTGCACTCGCAGAATGGGGTAAGTTCAGGAACAAGGCCGAGAAAGGATTCAACTGGCTGGCACTAGGAGGAGTATGGTTCTTGTTCTCCGGTGCAACGTCTGTTGCTGCTGGTTCAGGTGGCTTTCCGTCAGTTGCAAGTTTGGCAAGTCAGCTGACAGCTGTTTCCGACATCTTCGGAATAATCGGCTGGATATTCGCGCTAATTGGTACGCTGTTCGCAGCGTATGAAGTCTTGGTTGAGAAGTAAGCAATCAAGATGAAGAAAGATTTTTTGCTTTCTTTTCTTTTTCTATTTTCGACAAGAGTGAGTTCTATACTTCGTTCTGAAGAAAATTTCTGAAAAAAGTGCAGGGGGTGGGATTCGGACCCACGAAGGCACTAAGCCATGGCGTTTCCCATTTCATCTTGAATCAAAGCTCAAGTAAAAGCTTGAGCGCCACGCCATTGACCAGACTAGGCGACCCCTGCGTTATAGAATTAGTATTGCAGACTTTTACTTTTAAATGTCAGAAAAAAATTTAAACAGCTTGATCAAGTTCTGCTTTCAGCTGTTCTATCTGTCCACGCAAATCTGCAATTGTTGTTTCGATTGTCGCTGCATCTGCATACTCTTCAGCTGGAAGTTGCGTTGCGTAACCAGCAGGTTTAACAAGCTCGCTGTCCAAGTTTGCTATCTTCTTCTCAACTTTTTCCAAAGATTTCTCAAGAACTTTCAATGTATCGGATCTTGCATTTTCTAATTGAGCCAACGCATTGAAAGAATTGTGAATCATCACCATCGCAGTCCTAACTTGTCCGAGTGCGTTGAGTATGTTTCGGTATCTGTCGATTTTTACAAACAGCGGTGCATATTGTCTTGCTGGCTCTTCTACAGTTTCTTCGCTTTCAGTTTCATTTCCAGCAGGCTGAGCCATAGGCTTTAGAGAAGTCGGCAT
>DAIDAX010000002.1 GCA_027310405.1 bacterium
GAGCTGAACAAGCTATTGAAAATAAAATTGGAGGTAAATGAAATGCAAGAAGTTTACGCCGCACTCTTACTTCACTCGGCGAAGCAACCAATCAATGAAGAGAATTTGAAGAAAGTTCTCGCTGACATCGGAGCACAAGTTGACGATGCAAAGATCAAAGCTTTGGTTGCAAGTTTGGAAGGTGTGAATATTGACGAGGCAATACAGCAAGCTGCTGTCGTAGCCGCTGCACCTGCCGCACAAGCTGAGAAAAAGGAAGAGAAGAAAGAAGAAGAAACAGAAAAGAAAGCTGAAGAAGCTGCGGCTGGATTGAGCGCACTATTCGGCTGAATAAATCTCTGAAGAGTGAGAAGAATGCAGAAATTGCTAGACTTGGCAAACAAGATAGAAGACAAGGAATTGAGAAAGAAAGTTATCGACTTTCTGAAAAATCCTACGCTCGAGCACAAGGATTTCAAAAAGTATCAGCGTGGAGATTGGGAGAAAACGAAAACTCCGTTTGCTGTTGGTGGAACTCCTGCGCTTCGAGATGTTTTGAATCATACTGTAGCAGTTGCAGAAGCTTGCTTGACAATTGCCGATAGCTTGAAGAAAAATTTTGGAATAAAGATGAAGAAAGATACTTTGCTTGCTGGAGCTTTGCTTCATGACGTTATGAAACTTTTCGAGTGGAAGATGACAAAGAACGGACCGGAACATACTGGAATAACTATGGACCACACTCTGCTCGGAGTCGCTGAACTTTACAAAAGAGAATTTCCAGAAGATGTTATACATTTAGTTGCCTCGCATCCAGGAGAATATGGAACGACTCAGCCGAGAACAGCTGAAGCATTTTTGCTGCATCAAGTTGACAACATGATGTCAATTATCGAACACAATGCACTTACTGGTGGATCTTCAGAAATTTCTGAAAAGCAAATTCCTATTTTGTTTTTGGACGAAGGGACTCTAGAAAAAATTAAGAAGAGTAGTGAAGATGAAAAGAAATGAACTCGTGGAAAAAACTATCGAACCTGCCTTGCAGTTTTTTTCTAAAATAAAACCGAGAGACGAAGTTACAATAATTCACGGACACGACATGGACAGTATTTGTTCGACTGCGATTTGTTACACTCTTGCAAAAGAAATTTTTGGTGCAGATGTTTCAACAATTGCTTCACAATTTAATTTTACAGTGACTGCTGATTCACTTGAAAGAAAAGAAATAAAGTTCACAATTTTCGTAGACCTTGCAGACATTCCTCAAGAAATTTTCGACAGACTGAATCAGTTTGGAAAAGTTTTGATAGTTGATCATCATCCTCCGAAAAATTATCGCGACGTGTACAACAGTAATCCTAGAATTTTTCAGCAAGACATTTACATGCCGACAAGTTATGTGGCATACAAAATTTTCGAACATTACTCGAACGATAAAAAAATGTTACTGTTGAGTTGTCTTGGAACTCTCGCTGATCACGGAGCAAAACAGAATTCGGATATTTTCAAGAGTCTGCAGAAATTTTATCCGAAACTTTTGGGAAGAGTGAAGACCGATGATGAGGTTTTGTTCGCGAAAAGTTCTATCGGAGAATTGGTTTCAATAATTAGCAGTTCGTGGATATTTGGAAGAAAATCTGGGGCAGAGACCGCACTCAAAGCATTAATTAAAATGAAAAATCCAAGCGAAATTTTCAACAGTAGTTTCAAGGAAGCAAAAACTTTGTTGAACATGCACAAAAAAGTTTCGACAGAATACAAAAGAGTACTGAAAGATTTTCAGGAAAAGAAAACAACATTCGGAAATATTGTTTTTTACGAGATAAGTTCTGAAATGAATCTCAAATCGATTCTCGCTAGCTCGGTCCAAAAAGATTTCAAAGAAAAAATAATCGCAATTGCACAAAAAACCGACGATTCTTATGACATAAGTTTCCGCAGAGGACCAGGGGTGACTGAGGATCTCGGACAATTTGCACAACAAGCAATCCGCGATATTCCAAATGCTAGTGGTGGTGGACACGAAGCTGCGGCTGCGGCAAGGATTCCGAAAGAATACATTGGAAAACTGTTGGAAAATCTCGCTTGAAAAAATGAACTATGGCAAAGTATATCAGTCTGCCATCGGAAAATATGGTTCACAGTCTGTAGCTTTAAACTTGTTTTTCATTAATGAATCTACTTCTGAGATTTCTGATGGTTTCGTGTTGTTTAAAAAAATTAACGAAATAGGAGAAACCAATCCATCATGGCTAAAAGAACCAATACCATAATGTGCAATTATTCCTCTTCTATGTAAGAGTTTTACATAATCGCTTACTAAGTAATGATTGCAGAAACTGGGTTTGGTCTCTTTTCCAATGTGTCTGGGTACATCGTAATCTCTTTGCTCAGCCATTGTCTACAATTTCACTATAAATTTTAAAAATTTATGTATTTTCAAAAATATACTTTCCAAAACACGAAATCTACCCTGAAAAACTGGCTATACGGCTGAGTACAAATTATTTTTAGTGAGAAAGAATGAACTGCGTTCGATGTAGATCACCTCGGACAATGAGGTTTGTTGACGGTTTTGGCGCTCACAGAATCTTCTGCAGAACTTGTCGAGTGAGTTATCCTGAGGAAGTTCCTAATCTGGATCAAACCAAACTGCTTGAATTCCATGAAACATTCCACACGAATTTCGCAGCAGTGGGGAGGACTTGAGATGGAAGAACTAGCAACGATGCAAGCAACACTTCTTTTCGACCGTGGACACTACAAGTTTCGAGTGAACATGAAAAAAGGAAATCGCATTTTTGGATTTATCCGACCGCTGAGGATGGAGGGACGAGGTTAAAACATCTGGATTTTCCAGCCCACCTATTTTTTCAATGCCTTGTCCCTCCCGCCCCCATATTCTTAATTTTAAAAAATTCAACTATGTGGTAGAATGCCAGAGTTCAACAAAGAAATTGAGATTAAACTTTACCTCAAAAAGTTTCCAGAAAAACTGAAGAACTTAGATTTTGACGAGTCCTCCGAGGTTGACGAATATTTCATGAACGAATCTATCGCAGAAGGTGGGAAGTTGTATCTAAGAATACGAACTCGAGGAAATAAAAGAGTTTTGGAGTTGAAGGAAATTATTCAGCATGGAAATCCGTACAAAGCTGAGGAAATCCTGTTTCAGCTAGCCGAGGAAAACTACGAAGCATTGAAACATATCTTAGGAAAAGTTTTACCGATAAAAACTGTAATTAAAAAAATTAGGAAGAAAATAAAATTCAATGAATGTGAAATTGCAATTGACGATGTTGAAAATCTTGGAAAGTTTATGGAAATAGAGGGTTCTGAGGAGAAAATTAAAGAAACTTGTAAAATTCTTGACATTGACATGAAAGATGTGGAAACCGAAGGTGGGTATGTTCAAATGATGTTAAAAAAACTTGGACTTCCTCATCGGAACTTTACTTGAACTTCATCACGACAAACAGATGATGCTTTTCGTATGGATCTAATTCTACCTTATCCAGAATTTCAAAATGTTTTTCTAGTTCTGCTAAAGCTTGTTTGTAAACTTCTTTTGGTGGTTTTGTCACGTCAATGCTTTGAGATTTTATCGCGATCATCGCATAACCACCTTCCTTCAAAAATTTTTCACAATTACGAATCATTATTGGGATTTGATCATCACTTGCAACATCCTCATAAACCAAATCGACTTTTTCAACAGAACTCGCATACTCCTCCGGTTTTCTCGCGTCAGCTAAAATTGGAACAATGTTTCCTCTTTTTTCTGCGACTCTAACCAAATCTCGCAAAACTCTTTCAGCAACATCAACTCCGTAAATTATTCCGCCGCTTCCAATTATGTCAGAAAAATGTGAGGCCGTTGTTCCGCTTGCAATTCCCAGATACAAAATCTTCATTCCTAATTTCAGTGGAAAAATTTTCAATCCTTTCTTCAACGCTGCTGCTGGTTTGCTTCTGTAAAAATCCCACACACGGTATTCAATGTTCTCTTCCTTAACGAACTGTTCTCCGTAAACTTTTTCTCCGAGGATAAGATTTTTCGTTGCGAATTTTCCATCGGTAATAAAAATTCCTTCGAGTTTTGATTCTTTCACTTTAGGCAAGTTTATCACCAAGTTCCAATACTTTCCTGTCTTTACTCCATCTCAATAGTTTTAGAGCTTCGATTATAGAACACCATCTATATTCTTTAATTGGTTTACCATCCTCTTTGCCGAGTTTGATTTTATTTGACATATCTGTTTTAACAAGATAAACAGAAATGAATACATGTTTACTGTCAATCAAAAAATTGTAATCAAATGGTATTTTTCTTTGAATTAAAATTTTCTGTAGTCCGACTTCTTCTAGAATTTCTCTTCTGAGAGTTTTTAATTCAGTCTCGCCTCTTTCTATTTTTCCTGTCACAAGTCGCCAAAAAAATCTTTTATACCTATAAGACCACTGTTTTGTCACAAGATACTTTTTTCTCGATCCAATGGTTGTATAGATTAAGCCGCAAACACCGTGTAAAATTTTCATACTACTTCTTTGAACTCAAAATCTCTTTAACTCTTTCCTCAAGTTCTTTTTTCATCTGTGGAGCTTTGTATTCTCCATTGTAGAAATCGAGTTTTGCTGCGATTGAAAGTTTTGCTGCAAGAGTTCTTGCAATCTTTCCTCTTTCACTATCAGGTGCATTTTGAATTAACGGATGTGAAAAAATTAAACCATGTCTCGGAGATTTTCCGTGTCCATGCAAAAATCTGAACAAAGCTTTCTCTGCACCAAGAAGTTGAATTGTTGATGACGGCATTCGTGCAAGTCTATCCAGTCCACCAGATTTTGCAATTAATTTTGCAGCAAGTTGTGATCCAGCAAGTTCAGAAAAGTTTGGTGCGATTTTTTTCAAAGATTTTTCAATGTAAGTTGAAATTTTTTCACGGAGTTTATATAATTGTAAAATTTGATTTGCAATATCCTGAATAACTTTCACATCTTCATCCTCAATATCAATTCCCATACTTTGTTCGCTGAATTGTTTCAGTTCTTCTTCGTCCATCTTTTCTCTTGTGCCAAATTTTCCAACAAGAGCTGCAAATTTTTCATGATTAGAAATTATTTTGTCCATTTCTGGAAAATGTAAGCCGTACCATTCACGTAAACGTTCAACAAGAATGTTTATCGATTTATCAAGTTCATCAATAGAATTTATTGCATGTATCACGAGATGGTCTGCACCAACTGCTTTTTTGATTTTAACTTTTGTGAGTTCTAGATTAGCCTGCGTCAAAAACTTGTTGTATTCTGCGTCGTCTTTAATCAGACCTTTCTGAATTGCAAGCTTGCGTAAGTTTTCACGAACATAATTTTCAAATTCGTTTCCAGGTTCAGCATGTTTAACTCCTTCTTTTCTGTTGCTGAAAATTACAAAAATTTTCTTTCGTCCCAATCTTCCAGCTATTTCCTTCTCTTCGGGGAGAATTTCTATCTCAGAACGTTTCAGTTTCTCCGCGACTTCCTTCGGATTCCTGCTGAACGCACTGAACTCGACAATTTTCTTGTTCTCGTCAATAGCGAAAACTCCGACGAGTGTAGTGACAATGTAAGCTCGCATAGTTTTTATTAAACTGATATCTTTAATAAGACTTAGCTGATAGTAATTTTCTTAGATAGGAATGGCTATATTTAGAACAGCTTTGTTAATGGGTCTTCTTACCGGAATTCTTTTAGCTATCGGTTATTTTTTAGCTGGTCTCGAAGGAATGATGCTGTTCCTAATTATTTCTGTACTGATTAATTTTGCAACTTACTGGTGGTCGGATAAAATTGTTCTTGCAATGTACAGAGCGAAACCTATTTCGGAAAAAGATAATCCTAAGTTGCATCAGATAGTCGCAAAAGTTGCGAAAGAAGCTGGAATGCCAAAACCGAAAGTTTACTTGGTTAATCTTCCAGTTCCAAACGCATTCGCAACAGGAAGATCTCCAAAGCATGCTGCAGTTGCAGTAACATCCGGACTCATGAATGTTTTGAATTACGACGAGGTAGAAGGTGTACTTGCTCATGAAATTTCACACGTTAAAAATCACGACACACTTACATCTGCAGTTGCCGCATCTATCGCCGGTGCAATTTCTTACATAGCTCAGCTTGCATGGTTTGGCGCATTTTCTGGAAATCAGAGGAATAGTGGAAGTGCAATTTTATTTCCATTGATAATTCTTGCTCCAATTGCTGCGATGCTTGTTCAATTATCAATTTCTCGGACTCGTGAATATGCTGCTGACAAAACTGGAGCGACAATTTCTAAGAAACCGCTTAGCCTCGCTTCTGCGTTGGAAAAAATTTCTGCAGTCGCCAAGCAACATCCGCTTCGAGGGAATTCTGCTACAAGCCATCTATTCATTGTGAATCCGTTCACGACTGGCTCGATTGCAAATTTGTTCAGCACTCACCCAAGCACCGATGAAAGAATTCGAAGGCTTAAAGAACTTGCCAAAGAATTATAGAACATGAGAGTTTTTGAAACAAATCTCTTCAGTTCTTTCTCCAGAAAAATTAAGAGAACTGCTCAAGTGATGCTTCCGAAAGACATAGCGATGATTCTTGCGTACACTGCGATTCCGCAAAAAAGTTTGGTTGTCGATGCCGGAACTGGCACTGGTTATCTTGCAATTTTTCTTGCATATTTTTTGCCGAACGGAAAGATAGTAACGTACGAAAAGGACAGAAGATTTTGGAAGAACATTAAATCAAATTTCAAAGCGACCGGATTGAAAAATATTCGCTTCAAGAAAAAAGATTTCGCGAAAGCTTCAGAAAAAAATGTAAACCTAATAACTTTAGATTTGGAGAAAGCTGAAAAGTTTATCGACAAAGCGTATAAAATGTTGTGCAAAAATGGGTGGCTTGCTATTTACTCACCAACCGCAGATTCGTTAATCAGAATCAGAAAAAAACTTTTGAAAAAGAATTTTGCAGAAATAAAAACAGTGGAAAATATTGTGAGGGAGTGGCAGATGACAAAAACTGTAAGGCCGAAAACCATTGGACTTATGCACACAGGATTTTTAACTTTCGCAAGAAAGAATTAGCATTTGTCGGGGTTGTCGTATAGCTTGGTCTAGTACCTGCGCCTCGGGCGTGCAGAACCTGGGTTCAAATCCCAGCAACCCCAAATTAAAAGTTTTCTAGATTACTTTGTTCGAGTTTTTCAATTTTCTGTCCTTCTAATTGTTTTTTGATTATTGCTGCAACATTAGCTCCAACAATTCGTGATAGACTTTCAATTGGAATTTTTCTCAAATCTTCTAACGATTTTAGATTTGCATTCCACAATTTTCTTGCACGGACTCTGCCAATTTGTTCGAGTTTAACAAGTGGAAGAAGTTCTTCGCGAATTCCATAAGTCATTCTTACACGTGTTTTTCTAACTTCAGTCAAACATTTTTTATTGTCAGTAAGTAAAGCAAGTTCATGTAATGCATACAACAGCCAATCAGCATTTCTTCTCCGATTAAAAAGTTCTCCGGGCGCAACTTTATACTTGACTAGAATTTCTTCCTCGGTTTTCTCATTTATCCAATCTTCAAACATCAGTGCTGTCTTGATTGATTTAAAAAATTCTTCAAAATCTAAATCCCATTCTTCTGGAATGGTTCGCAAGAATTGGTTTGTGTTTCGTGCAATAAAATCTTCGAGATCTGCGAACTCTCCACTACGCACAGACAATAGTGGGCGCATTTCAGGAACTTCAGAAACTGTCTGCAGAAAACTGAACGAAGAAAGTTTTCTTTCTTCAGAAGTTTTGAGAGCTTCAAGGAAATTAAATGCAGTTAGTGGATCTATGTATAGTTCTGAAACTCTTTTTCCAATTTTTGTTGCGCGAATTTTTCCGTCAGAAACAGTAACGAACTTCCATTCAACAAGTTTTGATAAAACTTCTTCTAATTTTTCTTCTAAGCCAGCTTCACTTCCATATTGAAATGCATAGAAAGTTTTTCCAAAAAAATCATAGAGTTTTTTTTCTGTATTTACAAAATCACTTGCAATTAACGCAAGAGTATGCGTTCGTAAAATTGGTTCTACTGCGAGTTTAGAATGAATTTCTTCAGGTTCTCCTAAAATAAATTTTTCAGTCAAATCGTGTGCATCATTTTCATTTTTCGCAACAAGTATCGATTCGCCAAATTCGTCGTATTGTGGTCTTCCTGCTCTACCAGTCATTTGTTTGTACTCGAGAACTGGAATGTAGACCGAGCCTACTCCAGCGTAAAATCTTTTTGCATCTCTAATAATCACTCTGAATGCTGGTAGATTGACACCGAGTGCTAGCGTTGGTGTTGATGTTATTGCTTTCAGTAATCCTTTTCGGAAATTTTCTTCAATAAGTTGTTTTTGTTTTCCCAAAAGTCCGGCATGATGAAACGCAACGCCACGTCTAATACATGTTGCTAATTTTTTACACTGATGTGTTGGAATTTCCAAAACATTTAAAATTTCTTCAGAAAGTTTTGCTAGTTCAAACTCTTCATTCTTTTTTAAGAAAGGTTTGCTTGTCTTAGTTAATTGCTCTGCAAGTGTCTCTGCATTTTTCCTGCTCGAAACGAAAAACAAACATTGTTTGTTCATCTGCAACGTGTTTTGCAAAATTGCATCTTCACTTTTGATATCGCTGAGATTGTAGGATTTTTTTCCGTAAAACTGAATTTGTGAATCGGAGAATACTCCTTCGTAAAGTTTCACTGGTCTGAAATCACTGAGCACTAAAGTTGCATTCAACCATTTAGAAAGTTCTTGAGAATTTTTTACTGTAGCTGAAAGTGTAAGTATGTGAGCTCTTGGTGCAACTTCTCGTAATCTCGTCAGCAAAATTTCCAGAGTCGGTCCTCTCTCCGAATCGTTTAGCAAATGAATCTCGTCAGCAACGGCTAGTCCAATTTGTGAAGCCCAACTAACATTGTGTCTGAGAAGGCTGTCGAGTTTTTCAGATGTCGCAACAATTATGTCATAATCTGCAAGCCACGGGTCAGAAGAATCATAATCACCGACAGAAATTGCAACTTTGTATTCATCACCAAAAAAGTTTTTGAAATAATTATATTTTTCATAAGCGAGCGCGACAAGAGGAACGATATAAACTATCTTGTTTTTTGTCTGACTGAGTTTTTTGTACATTACGAGTTCAGCCATTAAAGTTTTTCCACCCGCTGTTGGGAGAGTTATGACAAGATTTCTATCGTGCAGTAAATTCTTTCTTACCATGTCTGCTTGCGGAGGATAAAGTTCTTGAATTTTTTCTTTCTTCAGTTTGTCAACAATTTTTTCAGAAAAACCAAACTTCAGAAGTTCTTCGACTTTCATGTGAACACAATTAACTTCTTGATTTTTAAATGTTAGAAATATTCGTATGATCTGTCTTGGGATAGAAAGCACGGCGCACACTTTTGGAGTGGGAGTTGTAAACGATCGGGGGAAAATTTTGTCCGACTCTAGAGACATGTTTGTACCTAAACCTGGCAAAGGATTTGTTCCAAAGGAGTTGGCTGATCATCACATTGAATTTGCTTTCAAAATAGTTGATGATGCATTAAAGAAATCTAGTTTAAAGCTGCATGATTTAGATCTGATTGCTTTTTCACAAGGACCTGGTATTCCAAATTCTTTGAGAATTGGTGCAGCTGCCGCAAGATTTTTGGCGACAAAATTTAATAAACCTCTTGTAGGAGTTAATCATCCTGTTGCTCATATTGAAATTGGAAAATTGAACACTGGAGCAAAAGATCCGATTGTCGTTTATTTGTCGGGAGGAAACACGCAGATAATTGCACATGTTGAAGGAAAGTATAGAGTTTTTGGTGAGACTGAAGATATTCCTGTCGGAAATTGTTTTGATGTTGTCGCGAGAGAAATTAGTTTACCTTATCCTGGTGGGTCAAATATAGAAAAATTTGCAAAGAACGGAAACTATGTAGAACTTCCTTACATTGTAAAAGGTATGGATCAAAGTTTCAGTGGAATTGCAACTGCTGCTGTGAAAAAATTCAAAGCCGGAGTGAGAAAGGAAGACATTTGTTACAGTTTGCAGGAAACTTGTTTTGCAATGTTGACAGAAGTCACCGAACGAGCGATGGCTCATACAGAGAAAAAAGAAGTGTTGCTTGTCGGCGGGGTTGCAGCGAACAAAAGATTACAAGAGATGATGAACAAAATGTGTGAGGAGCGCGGAGCGAAAATGTTTGTTGTCGATGAAAATTTTTCAGGAGATAATGGAACGATGATTGCTTGGACTGGATTGCTTCAATACTCTACAGAGAAAAAGCAGACTAAAGATACTTCTATCAAACAAAATTGGCGCACCGATGAAGTGAAAACAATTTGGATTTAGATAAGTTCGTTTTCACTCACGATGACGAAGTCTCCGATGCTCTTCACTGCGGAGAATGGAACGAGTAAACGTCCTTTGTCGTCTGTTTTAAGATTCAGGTCTGACAAATGCTTTGTCGGCTGTTCAACAATCAGGTTCAAGAGCTCACCGCTTTCAGTTATGAAATCTATGTTGCTCACGATTCCGAACTTTCTTCCTGTCTCTTCGCTGATTATCGACTTACCAACGATGTCCCCTGCGCGAACTTTTTGCTCAGCCATTAGAATACCTCCAGCTTTTCTATACAATAGTTGGGATTATTTATATTAATCCTTTTTTGACTGTTTTTACGATTAATGCTTATGCCACGTCTGTTTATTGGCATATTTGTTCCGGAAAATTTGAAAACGAAGATTGTTTTGTTACAGAAAGAAATTGAGAAACTTCCAGCAAAACTCAAGTTAGTTGAACTGGAAAATCTTCACATAAGTTTGTCGTTTTTGGGAAACGTCGAAGAAAGCAGAATAGACGAGTTAAAGGAGAAACTGGATTCTGTTGCACAGGCGTATACGAAGTTTGAGACAAAAATTTCAGGCTTGAAACTTATCCCAAATGAGAATTACGTACGTGTTATCGCCCTTAATTTACAGAATGGTGTTTTGAACCTAATTTCTAAACACGTTGAAAAAGAAATCGGCGGTGATGTTAATCCTCCGCATCTTACTTTGTGTAGAATAAAATCTATTTCAGACAAGAAATTTTTTGTTGAAAAGATTTTGAATTTGAATTCGGATATTGGAAAATTTACAGTAGATTCACTTGATTTAGTAGAAAGTAAGTTAGGACAGAATGGTCCTGTATACAACAGTTTGCACAAAAGTTTTCTACTCAATAAATAAGTTTGAGAATGTCGCGATCGGTAATTATTCCTTGCAAATTGGCATCAGTATCTACTACAACTAGTCCGCCAACATCTAAATTGTTCATTGTTTTTATAGCATCTGAAATGTCGGAGCTTTTGTTTGTTTTTGCAATGACTGTTCTCATCATTGTCACTAGCGGAACTTTCAGTGCATTAATGTCGAAATTGTTTTGAACGAGATTGCTGAGTATGTCATGTGAAGTTGTTATGCCAACAACTCTGTTTCCATCAAGCACAGGGAATCTTCTCAGTCTTGCAGTTGCAGTAAGCCTCAGTGCATCGTACATCGTGTGTGTTATCTTAAGAACCATTGGCCTTTGAATCATTATCTGATCGACAGCTGTTTTGAAAACAACATTCGCAAAATTTTTTACAAAATCTCTTTCGGTGACCATACCAACTGGTTTGTTTTTATTCATCACTGGCAGTCCGCCTCGTTTACCAATTTTTAATTTTTGAAAAACTGTGTCAATTGTGTCGTCGACAGAACAAGTGAAAACATTTTTCACCATAATTTTCGATACGCTAGATTTGATACTTTCTCCATTAGCAAGTGCTGTAAGAATATCAACAGAAGTTACAATACCTTCTAGAAAGTTTTTGTCGTTCACTACTGGCATTCTGCGAGTTTTGAGTTGTAAAATTCTTTTTGCAGCTTGCTCAATAGTGTTGTGTGAGTAAACTGTAACGACTGGAGATGAATAAAGTTTTCTTATTTGATCTGATCTTCTGAAGCCGGAATCTTCAAGGAGGACATTCATTTTTCCGCTTCCGCTTCTTCTCTGCAACTATCACAAAGCCAACTTCCACCAACTGGTCTAAGGTCGTCTGAAAAATTGTCGCAGTTATCGCAGATTCCGGAAGTATGTTCTGTCATGGTTTCTGTTGGCTCCTCTTTCATCTGCAATCGCATTTCCAAAAGGTTGACCATCTCCGGAGAAGTTTTTGCAATGTCCGATAAAGAAATTATTCCAACAATTTTTCCATTGGCAATTACTGGAAGCCTGTGGACATTTCCTTTCTTCATTTTTCTTACAGCTGTTAGAATATCAACATCTGGTGTTGTTGAAACGAAGTGTCTGCTCATCACATCTTTTATTTTTACTTTGCTTGGTTGTTTGTTAGCAGCGATTATTCGTTTGATTAAGTCGCTATCTGAGAGAACGCCAACTGGTCTGTTCTTGGATGTTACAACTAAAAATCCTCTTCGTATTTTTCTCAGAAGTATACCAGCATCTTTTGCTGTTTTGTTTTGATCGATTGTGTAGACTGGTTGTGTCATTATTTCTTTTACAAGCATCGGCACACTAACACCTACAATAGTTAGTTGGTTTTTGTTTTTATTTATATTGTTTCAAAAATTCGTTTATTTCCTGTCCGTCAGTTTGTAAGACAACTTTTTGCGGATTCATTATACGGATTTTTCCATAGCCAAAATCAACGACGAGAAAGAATGGAAATTTTTCAAGTTCCTTTTGCATGTATCCGTAATAGTAAAACTTTTTTTTACCGGAGGATTTTATCTGAAGCATTATACAATTTCCACGTTTCATGCAAATGAGATCAGCTTCTCCTATACTTGCACCAGCACGAACAACAATCCATCCGTTTTTTTCAAACATAATTCGAATTTTTCTTTCAACTCTGTAGCCCTTTCTCTTCGAGTGAACCATATTAATTATTTGTAGCGAAACGTAAACATTAACGTATGAGAATACTCGCGATTGCTTGCATACACAATGACATAGAAAGTTTGTTGAATCTTCTCGACAAAATTTCTGGAGAAAAATTTGATGTTGTTGTGTGTCCTGGAGATTTCACTGACTTATCTTTGCCGAAAGGTTTCACTCGTGTCGACGTAGGGAAACTTATTCTTGAGGAACTTCGTAATGCTGGCAAACCCATTGTTACTGTTCCTGGAAGTTGGGATAAAGAGTTGATAGAATTTTTAGATAAACAAAATGTTAGCGTTCATGGAAAATCGATTGTTGTTAATGATGTTGCGTTCTACGGTTATGGTGGTGCACGAACGCCTTTCGGAACTCCATTCGAGCCGAGCGATTTGGAAATTGAAAATGGATTACGTGCGGCATACAAAAATATTTCACATAAAGCAGTGAAAGTTCAGGTGACTCATGCTCCGCCAGCGAATACGAAGCTTGATGTTATTTACAGTGGTGCGCATGTCGGATCTGAAGCAGTGAGAAAAATCATTCAGGAATTTGAACCGACTGTTGCAATTTCTGCACACATTCACGAATCGAAAGGAGTAGATGCTCTTGGAAAAACAACTCTTGTAAATCCTGGAAGATTTCCAGAAGGAACTTGCGCTCTTATCGACATAGATAATGGGAAAGCTACAGCAAAAATCGTGAGTCTGACCTAGCTTTTGCAGTATACAAAACCATTTTTATATCTTAAGTTCTATAACTCTTTCACAGTGAGGGGCGAAATGAGGGAGAAACGATGACTAATCAAGAACAGTCGATTAATTTTTCTACAGAAATTCAAGAAGCCTCTACAAATCTGGATGAAAATGTTTTGACTCTCGCCGAAAGAATGGATTTCTTGGACGTTCAGCTTTTGAGAAAATTTTATTCAACTGGCAAACCATTCCCAAATGACACGCAACCGTTTTGTTTTCCTGTTCTGTTTATGGAAATGAAAGTCAACAACAAAATTCAGATCGGGCTCGAGGCCTTGAGGAAGAGACTTGATAACCTTGTTAGTCTTGGGTTCTTGGAAAAAGTTGTTAGATCAAATCCTGCAAACTACACTCCAGTTCATGGTAAAGAAGTCGAAGTCCGGGCCCTCATAACACGTTTCTTTGTGATTAATGGTTTAATGAAATATTTGTGAGAATTCCAACACAATTTTTCTAACATTCCAATTTTAATTATGTAAATTCTGACGAATTTTTTCCGATCTTTCTACTGAAATTTGTGTAGATGTAGAAGAATTTTTTCGGGATTAATTAATTTTTAATTTTATTTTCTATCTATAACAATAACAACGTTATTATATTATATAACTAACAGAATCTTTACAAACACGCGAAAAACTGTCGTCGGCCATTTACTCGAACTGTTTAGGGAACATTTTCAAAATTATTTAAGTATGTATGACTAATCATAGAAAATGAAACGCGGGCGTCCAAACGTCAGAAATTTAGTTCAAAACAATCTTCTGCTTGTTTTAACAACTGCACAGACACCAATGACCGTTTCTTCGCTGACAAGGTTCATTTCAAAACAGATCAACAAGCAATTGAGCTGGAACACAGTTCAAAAATATTTACAAGAACTCATTCAAGCTGACAAAGTACAAGCAATCTCACTTCCACACTCGAAACTTGAAGACAGGAATGGCTTAACCGTTTATACATTGAGGAAGTAATAGATTACGATTTCATGAACGCACAGGAAGTCATTAATAAATTTATTTCAAAAGGATTTCAGCTGAACTCAGACAGTCTGAAATTTTTCACAGAGAATCCGGAAAAAATTGATGACTTCATTACCGAATTAGAAAATCTTCCACAAAAGCCAACAACGATTACAAAAGAGAACGTAACCAAATTTTTGGAGACTACAGAATCCGAAATCAAAATAATTGAAGAATTTCCAAGACAGAACAAAGTTCTCACGACAAACGAAGTTGCACAAATTTATCAGAACCAATTTGATAGAATTAAAAAAATTCTCTCCAATAGGATTGATTTACCAAACTCGATATCAATAAACAAAATCTCCGACAAGCTGAAAGAATTTTCGATAATAGCAAGAGTTTCACAGATTGATGGAAGCAAAATTATTCTAGAAGACCTAACAAACCAGATAACTGTAACTTTTCCAAACTCAGAATCCGATAAGCAATTTTTAATTGAAGGAGAAGTCGCGGGATTTATTTGCTCAAATACAGAAAGAGGTCTACAAATTAAAAAAATAATCTGGCCAGATTTACAATTCAAAAAAGAAGTCACAAAAGGCACAGGGAAAATTATGTTTTCAAACACAACCGACGAAAAACTACAACAATCATCAATAAAAATATTTCTTGGAAACGAAGGTCTCTTTTTAGAAAGAGACTCAGAAATTAAAAAAATATCCGATCCATGTATACTTGAAATGAACGGAGTACGAATTTTTGTTTCGCATGGAAAAATTTTAGAAAAATATAAGGCTAAGCTTGGAGATACTGCAGCAAAAATAATTCTAAATCTAGCTCGCAAACGAATAATTTTTCCACCGAAATCAATTGCAGAAAATTTTGTACTAGAGGAAATTCCAGATATTTTTGTTGTTGATTCTTTCGGAGAGGCCGAGGCAATCACATACAAAGGAACAACTTTTCTTTCGTTAGGTGACCCTAACAAGAAAAAAACTGCGTGGATAGTGGATCTACAAACTAGAGAAAACGTTAAAATAGATTTGAATTAATTAGTAAGCATGGAAATCGTTTTTCAACTTCTAGACTGTGATTATGTTCTGCTTGATGGATTGCCTCTAGTGAGAATTTTTGGAAAAACCGAGGAAGGAAAATCCACATGCATCTTCGTGAAAAACTATTTTCCATATTTTTATATCCAAGTCTCAGAAGAAAGGAAACAAGAACTCAAAACTTTTCTTGACAAAAAATTCAAAAACCAAATTCTAAAAATAGAAGAAGTAGAAAAATTTATCCCAGCAGGGTATCAAGAAAGCAAAACCAAATTACAGAAAATAATTTCCAAAGACCCATCACAAGTCCCTATGATAAGAGACGAGTTATCGAACCAAAAGTTTGTGGAAAAGATTTTTGAGGCTGATATACTTTTCAAATATAGATTCATGGCAGACTGGAATTTGTTTGGCATGCGTTGGTACAAAGTGAACGGAACCAAGATGAAAACACAGACAGTAAAGGCGGATTACCCAATTGAACTCGAGTCAATCGAAGAGGTACAGGATAAACAAAGCAGTTTTAAATTCCTAAGTGTTGACATAGAAACGATTTCGGAAGAAGGGTTGCCTGATGCGACAAAGGATCAGATTGCAATAATTAGTTTAGCATTCGAACCAGAGTTCAATGGGCATTCAGCAATTGTTCTTGTTGCTAAGCCAACTGCCAGACACAATGGGGACATTCAGGTTTTCAAAAACGAAAAAGAAATGTTACAGGAATTTGGGAAAATAATTTCGAACTACGATCCAGACATGATAATAGGCTACAACGTAAATAATTTTGACATACCTTTCATATCGGAAAGATTTTCTCAAAACAAATTATCGAAAACCCTAGGCCGAGACAATCAAAAACCTCTCATGTCGCATAAAATCGCAGGAAGTTTTAGAAATTCAATAATTGGAAGAACAATTGTCGATGTGTACGATCTGGTAAAAGAAACTCAAATTAAAACACAACTTGCAGAGAAAGGTTTCTCCAAACTTAAACGATACGGACTAGACGATGTAGCAAAAGAACTTTTGAAGGAAGGTAAAGTCGAAATTATCAAAAGTGACATTCCGAAAATGTGGAATGGAAATTCGGATCAGATAAAACTTTTGCTTGATTATGCAAGAAAGGATGCAGAACTTGCACTGAAGCTTCTCATCAGAATTTCGATGCTTGACAAATTCGTAGAAATTTCAAAAGTTTCTGGATTGCTACTTCAGGATTCGTTAGACGGCGGGGAAGCCACACGAGTTGAAAACATATTGTTGAGAAAATTTGATAAAGAAGATTTTGTTTTACCGCTAAAGCCGAGCTCCAACGAAATTTTAAAACGAAGCGAAGACAGAATATCACGTGGATTCAAGGGGGCGTTGGTGCTTGAACCAATCGCGGGGTTGCATACAACTCCGATAATTTATCTCGACTTCAAGTCAATGTATCCGTCAATCTTCATCGCATACAATCTTTGTCCATCAACTGTAATTATTAAACCAACAAACGTTACCGACGTAATAGAAACTCCGAACAAAGTCAAGTTTGTCGGCAAATCTGTGCGAGAAGGCGTAATGCCGAAAGTGGTAAGAGAACTCATAGAAGAGCGTGATAAAGTTCGCGCAGAGGCAAAGAAAACAAAGGACGAAAGCAAGAAAAAAATCCTCGAAGCAAAACAAATTGCGCTAAAGTATATGACCAACTCTTTCTATGGCTATACCGGATACGAGAGAGCCCGATTGTACATGCTCGATATAGCAACGTCGATTACTGCATGTGGACGGTTCCTAATTGAAAAAACAAAATCTCTTGTCGAAGAAGACAAAACGCTGAAAGTCGTTTACGGTGACACAGATTCGATTATGGTAAAGACGAGCTTATCCAATATTGACGAAGCTTTTGCAACCGGTCTTCAACTTGAGAAAAAGGTGAACAAAGCCCTGGAAGGAATCATTCAAATAAAGATAGAAAGCGTCTTCGGATCGTTACTTATTCTTTCGAAGAAAAGATACGCTGGTCTAAGTTACGAAAAATCGGAAGATGGCTGGAAAGAAAAACTGACTATGAAAGGAATAGAAACTGTCAGACGCGACTGGTGTGACTTGACGAGCGAGACACTAAGAATAATTCTCGAAATAATTTTGCGAGAGAAAAATCCGAAGAAAGCTCTGAACTACATGAGAGATGTTATACGAAAGTTAGACAGGAACGAGATTCCGGTAGAAAAATTGGTGATAACAAAATCAATCACGAAATCGATACGCGCGTACAAAGGAATACAGCCACATGTAGAACTTTTGAAAAAACTCAAGAAACGAGATGAAGCTTCCGCTCCAGGAATCGGAGACAGAATAGGTTTTGTCATCATTCATGGCACTCAGCTTCTGTCTGAACGTTCGGAAGATCCAGAATATGTCAAGATACACAAACTGAAAGTTGATTCGAAATACTACATCGAAAACCAAATTCTTCCGCCACTCGAAAGAGTGTTTGAAGCAATAGGAATTTCAAAATCAGAAATTCTTCACGCCGGAAAACAACTTCTTTTAACTGACTCGATTAAGAACGGCATAACAAAACCAGAGAATCAAGTACTGCACGAGATTGACGGATTCATTTGTGACAAATGCAATAAGACCTACACACTGATGCCGATGATAGGAAAATGTTTTGACTGCGGCGGAGAAATCGAATTCTACAAAGGAGAGAACAAGGCAAGGTATTTCTCGCCATGAGCATAACTGATTTGGATTTGCAGATTCTGCAATTTTTCAATGTAAGCCTTTCCCCAACAATTAACACGCTCGTCGTTATTCTTTCGTACACAATTTACGCATACGTTTTGATCATGGCGTTTTATCTTTACAGGAAAAAAGACAAGAGAACCTTTGTGCATTTTCTGCTTTCTGTAGTTACAGGATTTATTTTCGTGTACATTCTGAAGTATGCAATTAATCGACCGAGGCCTTACGTTTCATATCCAAACATTATTACTCCGCTAGCACAAGAATCTTCTCCATCTTTTCCATCTAGTCATGCATTCTTTTCTTTTTTGATGATGCGTTTCATTCCGAAAAACTTTTCAAAAATTTACAAAATTCTCAACATTCTATACTTGATTTCTGTTTCGCTCAGTGTTCTTTACATTGGTGAACATTATCCATCGGATGTTCTAGTCGGTGCAATACTCGGCTACATCTTCCCATATTTTATTACGGAAAAAATTTCTACAAGAATTTGGAATTTCTTCGCTACAAAAGTTCCATTACTAGACAAGCTTCTCAAGCCGCTCTAGAATTGCAGTGTAAGCCGGTCTAGTGATGAATATTCCTATCAGAACTCCGAGAATTGTTGTTATCGCAAATCCACGAAGAGTTCCAAGTCCCAAAACAATCAAAGGAATCATCGCAGTGATGACTATCGCTGCAGAATTGTAAATCATGTTCATCGCAGTCTTGTATCTGTACTTAACTGTCTGTTCGCTTTCCAAAAGCATCTGGTCAGTTATGATTATTAACTGATTTACTCCGACACCAATCAATGCAATCAAACCAGCGACAGCAGGAATGTCAATGTCCCAACCGTTTCCACCGCTGAGAACTTGCGTCAACGCATAAAATCCGAGAACGATTGTCACTTCTGAAAAACTTGTGAGTATCATCGGTATTGCAATTTTTATTTTTCTGTATCGGATCATGATGATTATGCTTACCGAAATCGCTGCGGCAATTGCTACAACAAATGTAGAATTAATCAGTTGTTGTCCTGCTGTCTGAGTTATCGTGTCGACTTTTACAATTTCTAACTGTACCGGCAAACTTCCAGAACGCAGAGTTGACTGCAATCGCAAACTTTCTGTAAGCGCATCGTTTTGTGTTTGTTGAACTCCTTGGATAGAAGCAACAGTTGTTACTTGTCCAGCGATGTTCGATGCAATGTTCAGCTGACTGATAATTTGATTGTCTAAAAGTAAAACGAGCTGCGGAGTTATGTAGCTCTGTCCGCCAATGTAAACTGTTGGTTGATTCGATGTCAGTGTTGCAAATCTTTGTGCAGCTGTTTGTGTGAGTTGTATCGAAAATGTGAACTGCCAACCGCCCTGAACTTGTTGAATGCTGCTATACTGCGCACTATTCAAAACAGTAACGATGTCGCTTCCCTGCAAAACATCTCCGTAAATGAATGCCGTGAAATTTGTTGTATTCAAAAACTGAAAGTTGAATCCATCAAGAACAAAATTTTGTCCTGGTTGTACAGCAGTTCCGTTAATAATAATCGAAGAATTTGTCACACCGAAACTAAATTTGTTGTTTCCAATTGTGAAAGGTACAGCATTGTTTGAAACTTGTATCTGGTACAAAAGTTTTCCTTCGAACTTTCCCTGCTTCGCCAAAAAATTGCTTATGTCGTTTCCAGTAGCCCCAGCTTCCTGAATCTGAATCAAATTCGATCCAATTGCAGAAACTCGAATGTCTTTCAATCCGTAAAAGTTTATTCTGTCGTTCAGCGTCGTGATTGTTTCAGCGATTACGTTCGGATCTGCTGTCGCGTTAACTGGTTGAAGTAGGACGCTCGTTCCACCAGAGATGTCTATTCCGAATTTCAGATTGCTTGAAGAAATATCCTTCACCAAGAATCCAAGATCTCCGTTTGCAATTGCAGTGCACGCCACGCTGTTTCCGTTGTCTGTAAGAGAGATAGTTGAATTTTGCGTAACGTTTTGAACGAGACTCTGGAACTGATTCGCATTTTGTATTTGCAATCCTTCCAAACCAGTTAGTATGTCTCCTTGACTCACGCAAGTTGTTCCATTTTCCACAAAACTGACTTCAACTCCTTTCTGTTTGAAAATGTATGGCGACAATATTAACAACGCAGAAATTAACACGAGGACAATGAGTATCGTCAACCTCATGTTGCTCATGAAACTCATGGAACAATCCTCCTTCTGTGCACATGCATCTCAAGAAGTCCGGCGTTCATTATCCACGTGAATGGAAGATCGGAGAGAAAACCAATCACCAAAACTTCAGCGACGTTTACCAAAAGCGTTGAAGCAGAAATGAAAACAACAGCAGTCATCGTTATCGTTATTGTTGCGATCAATGTCAGTCCAGTTGTAAGTGCAAGTCTGTATTTTTTTCTGAATTCTTCCGGAGTTGTTCGCAAAACCTTTGTCGTGAGCACGATATTCGTGTCGACTGTGTAAGCGATAAGCATCAATAGTGCAGCGAATCCTGCAAAACTAATTTCTATTCCGAGCAAACTCGAAACAGCAAGAGTTGTGAGAATGTTTGATAGTGCAGCGAAAACAATTGCAAAGCTCGACACGAGTTTTCTGTATACAATGAAAATTACAATACTCATCAGAACGAATGCAACTGCCAACACATCCATTACCTGCTGAAGAAACTGACTTCCAAGTTCGGGCCCGACAGTTTCTAGTGTAACAGAGTTCGTAGGAATTCCAGTGGTATTAAGCGTGTTGATTAGCGCCATTGTGTTTTCGTTTGCTCCAACTTCTATGTTCGCTCCATAGCCACCAGTTGTTCTAAGTCCTGTGACGAGAACGGATCCAAATTTGTTTCCAAGTGCCTGCTGTATTGTATTTGTATCAATCGGGGTACTTGATTGAAGCGTTATCAGTGTTCCTCCTCGAAGATCTATACTGAGGAGAAAAAAATTTCCAGTACGATAATAATTGTAAACTAGTATCGACACAGAAAAAATGAAAAGCACTACAGGAATAATCAAAAGTTTCTTCGGAGTTAATTCCATTATTCAACACTAACCTTTTATTTTAAAGTATTTGCTCTACAGCATTATTTAAGGTATGAAAAAAATTTCCGTCATCATTCCGACGAAGAACGAGCCATATGCCGGTACTCTCGTGAAAAGAATTAACAAAGTTTTGAAAACCAAACACGAAATCATTATTGTAGAAAAAGGAAACAGACTTCCTAAAATTTCTGGTGCGAAAGTTTTCAGACAAAAATCTGACGGACTTGGAAATGCTTTTCTTGAAGGATTGGAAAAATCTTCTGGAGATGTTATTGTTCTGACGGATGGAGATGGAAGCCATCGAGCTGAAGATATTCCGAAACTAATTTCTAAACTAAACAAAGCAGACATTGTTGTTGGTTCTAGATTTGTTAGCGGTGGAAAAACTTTCGACACTGCTCACAGACAATTTATCAGTTTTGTCGCTAGAAAACTTTCCTCAACTATTCTCGGAATAAATGTTAAGGACAATATGTCTGGATTTTTTGCTGCAAGAAAATTTGTTTTTAAAAAAATAAAATTGAATCCAATAGGCTACAAAATTCTTCTCGAGCTGCTTTACAAAGCAAAGAGAAAAAATCTGAAAGCTGTCGAAGTTCCGATAATTTTTGAGCAAAGGAAGAAAGGGAAATCCAAATATGGAATGGAAGAAAATTTCCGATTGCTGAAACTTATTTTCAGTTTAAAGCTAGGACTCAGATAAAACCTTTTTGTAAATTTTCAAAACGCTTCTTCCCATGTCCTCTTTTGTGAAATATTTGTAGAATCTTTTCTTTGCATTCCTTCCAAACTTCGTTCTCAGTTTTTCTTTTTCCAAAAGTTTGTTTATCGCACCAGCAAGAGCTTCTGAATTTCGAGATTTTACCACGAATCCGGTTTCTCCGTTCTTGTTTACGAACGACATTCCACTTCCTTTCACGTCAGTTGAAATTACAGGTTTACTTACAGACATAGCTTCAATCATGGAGATTCCGAAAGCTTCTCCTCTGTTCACTGACGGAAGAACGAAGACAGTCGAAAGTTTATACAGCGCATTCCTTTCCCTGTCTGGAAGTTCTCCTGTAAAAACAATATTACTAAACAAGCCTAGGTGGTTTGTAAGTTTTTTCAATTCGAACTCAAGTTCGCCGGATCCGACTATCACCAACTTTGCATCAGGATGTTTCTCGGAAACTTTTTTCATAGCCTCGATTAGAAAACTTAGTCCCTTATACGGAAACAATCTACCCGCAAACAGAACAACTTTCTCTCCTAAACCGTATTTCCGTTTTATTTTTTTTAGGTTCGCAAAACCTTTTAATGGATCTATCCCAATCGGAATTATCGAAATTTTTCTCGTAAATTTTCTCAGAGTCGGAGAGCTTGAAGCATAGTTAGAACTCGTCGAAATTATTGCATCTGCATTTGACAAAACACCCTCCGATATCGGCGAACGAAATGCATCAAGAACTTCGTGCAAAGCAGTGTAGTACGGAACATCGGCATGATAAGTTACGACAAGCTTCTTTCGTCTAGCCAGCATGTAAAGTAACAGATAAAATTCGAGAGCAGGGTTCGGCATGTGAAAGTGAATTATGTCAGGATTTATTTTTTCTATATCCTTCCAAAAAGGCGAGACGAAAGGAGTGTATACAATTCTAAACTTTTCTTTTAACCGAATAACTTCTATTCCATTTACTCTTTCGTGTTTGTTTATCTTTCCAGCAGCAATGACAAAAACTTTGTTTCCTTCCCTTTTCGCGTATTCAGCCAAGTTGTAGGTGTAAGTTTCTATTCCACCTTTCACTGGGTAAAAAAATTTTGTTATGTGCAATATTTTCATTTTTTATTCTCCGTACCGCAGCTTGCGAAGTAGTTATCCGAATCAATTCTCTGGATCGTATAACCAAACTTGTCTAAAATACCTTTGACCATTTTTAGATGAGGCTTGTCCCATGCCTCGAAAGCAATCTTTGGGTGGGACGTTTTCAAAATATTTTTTGCTCCTTTCAAAACCAGTGCTTCCGCACCTTCAACATCAATCTTAATTAAGTCGACTTTTTTGATTTTCAATTTTCTAATCATGTTATCCATTGTGTCTGCTTCAACTGTTATGGCAGATTCACCTCGCTTCACTCCAAGAGAATGCCCACCAGTGCCCTCTTTATCAATGTAGAGTTTCAGTTTTCCATTAGAATCTGAAAGAGCGATATTTTGTGGAATTACATTTTTCAATTTATTTAATAAAATATTCTTTTTTAATATAGCAAAGTTGGATGGATGAGGTTCTACGGCTATGATTTTTCCTAATCGCCCCATCTTCTTTCCAAGAATGATGGAAAATTTCCCTATGTTCGCGCCAACATCAATGAAAACGCCATGATCAAGATTAATAAATGGTCTTAACTCTCTTTCATGGAATGAGCTACCACACCAAACAGTATACATGTTATCACCACAGAAGAAAATTCCATCTTTCGATTTTACTGTCACATTTCCAAGTAACTTGTGATTTCGAATTATCTGAAAAAATTTCAGAATGAAATAACTTAAAATAAAAAATTTATCTTTGTAAGTTTCACCTTGCCAAGTTATTTGGAATAGCTTTTTAATCGTCTTCAAAGACATTGGTTCTTCCACGACTTAATTCTTTATATAATCTTAGATGTTCTTCCGAACATCTGGACCAAGTAAATCCATTATATATCAAATATTTTCTCTGATTTGTTAGCGGCTTTATTTTCCCGCTGGATAATTTAGTAAAGAAATCTTCAAATTGTTCAGGTAAGTATATTGGCAGTTCTCCAGCGATACCGATGTTTGTAGAAAGTATGAAAGGAACTTCACAAGACATTGCTTCCAGTAGCTGCATGGAAAACCCTTCGTACTTACTTAGTATGATAAACACATCAATCGAATTATAAAATTTTGGTAAATTATTCTCTGGCACGAATCCTAAGAATTTTACGTTATCTAAATGATTTGCATCCATCAGTCTCAATAATTTTTTCTCTTCTTGCCCTTTACCAGCTATGATGAAATCGAATTCTCTAAATCTATCGGCAAAAGAAAGTAGAGTTTCTACAGACTTCCTTTTAGTAAGAGCCCCGACATAACCGATTACTTTTCTTTTAGTATTTGTTCTATGTAATGGTCTAAAAAAATTCATGTCTACACCCCAATGTATCATTGAAATCTGTTTTCCTTCTATACCGTATTCTAGCAAGTCTTTATATGTAATCCAACTCGGTACAATAAAATGTTCAGAAGAATCCAACGCCTTTTTCAAAATCTGTCTTCTTTTTATTCTACCAAGAAGACTTCCATCTTTCGCTTTGAATGGAATTAGATCATGAATTGTTACAATATCTTTTTCATTACCAAACTGTCTTAAAGGATTAAGATAGTGTAGTATATCTGGTTTCTTTGAAGTAAGTCTAACTTTATTTCTCAGACTCTTTCTTAGATAGTAAGCAACTTTGTAAATTCCTTGTCCTGATCCTTTGTCAAAACTTTCACAAACCAAGTTTACTTTCATCATCCAAATGTCGCCCCAAACACGTAAGCAAATCTTCTGATAATGGTAATTAGAATCCCGTAGAAGAAACCGTTAATTTTTTTCCCTATCACAGAAAATTTCACTCCCGAATAAATTAAATAAAGAATCAAAATACCAAAAACAATTTCGGTGATTTTTATATTGAACGCCGAGGACACAAGCAGAGCAATCATGTAAAACCAGATTCCAACAATAAATAATATGTTTTTCTTCATTTCGAAGAGATTACCAGACTTCTTGTCACCGCTTCCATAGTTGAAAAATTGTTTGAACAAAGCATACCACGTTCTTCTCATTCGCCAGTAAACAACTGCACTTTTTGCAAATCCAAATTTTACATCACTACTTTTAAGTTTCAAAATAAATTTTGTGTCCTCGCCAGTATTAAAATCTGGATAACCACCATGTTTTTGGAAAACAGTTTTTCTAATTGCAAATGATCTTGATGACATTCTTGTCGAACTCATGAAAATTTTTTTAGCTTTAGGAACGATCTGTAGTGCCTGAAAATATTCAAAATTATTTTTGTACAATGGCCTGTATATACCAGCAACGGCATCAATATTTTTTTCTTTAAACGGTTTTGTTATTTCTTTTAACCAGTTCTTGTGTAAGACACAACCAGCATCAGTGATAGCAATAATGCTGTTTTTACTTTTTTCAATTGCATAATTTCTTCCTTTACCGACAGATACATCTTTAATTTGGAAAACCTTCATCCATCTATACTTCTTTGAATATTTTTCTAAAACATTGAAAGTATCATCAGTAGAGCCACCATCAACAATAATAAATTCCTGTGGTTTCTTTTTTTGATTAATCACAGAATTCAAAAATTCTTCTATATTATCCGCTTCATTTTTCACTGTTGTTATAAGCGAGACTTTCATTCCAATCCACTTTCCAAATAGTCTACAATTCTTTCTGCAGCTTTTCCATCTCCAAATGGATTTTTAACTTTTCTAAAATCTTTCTTAAGAAATGAAACGACGTCATCTACATCTTTGTCTATCATCAAAGTTGCTACCCCAGCCCTTATTGCTTCGGGTCTTTCAGTTTTCTGTCTAAACACCAGGCAGGGCTTTTTAAGTATACAACATTCCTCTTGCACTCCTCCACTATCAGTAATTATTCCAGTGGACGAATTTAACAACTTCAAAAAACTTGCATACCCTCTCAATTTCATAATTTTAATATTTGATTTTCGTAATGTATTCCATAAGTTCATTTCTTTAAGCTTGTATTCTGTATTTCCATGGACAATCAGAATAACTTTGTATGGAAGTTTTGTAATTATATCGACAAATTTTTTCATCCTTTCATAAGAATTTATATTTTCCTGCCTGTGAATTTGAGCTATAACATATTTTGTTCTAGAACGGGTTTTAATTTTTTGGGGAATAAAATAATTGACAGCATCTACAATTGTATTACCCGTATAATAAATTTTTCCAAGCCTGAACTCGTTTTTTAGATTTTTAATAGCGTCTTTTGTGGGTGCAAATAAAAAATCTGAAAATTTATCTGATATTCTTCTTGATATTTCTTCTGGAAAAGGTTCAAAAAGATCGTAACTTCTTAGCCCAGCTTCTACATGTCCTATCTTGGGTCGTTTGAATACAATACTTCTATCAGCAATGACTGCAACTGCAGTAGCTAAGGTATCTCCCTGACATACTACAAAATCCGGTTTGATTTTTTGAAATACTTTTCTTAGTTTCAAACAAATTTTTAGACTCCATACAGATGCATCTAAAATAGATTTGAATAAATTTCCTTTAAATTTTCCAGTCTTGTATTCAGATATGTCTAATTTAACGTCGGGCTGTTTAATTTTCAGTTCCTTAATCAAATCATCTATCTTATGTTGACCAGTATGAATAAACGTCCATGGAATTTCCCTTTTATCTAACTCTTTCATTATAGGAAATATTTTGATAAGTTCTGCTCTCGTCCCAAGTACTACAGCTATCATACTACAAATAAAATATTTAATAGTAAATTTAAATGATGCAAACAATTAGAGTAAGGTTAAAATCGTTTACGCCAATTCCAGACTCATCTAACTATAGATATATGATTTCCTATCCACCATCAGATATTGAGTTTGTTGGTTTTAGAAACAAGAGTGTAATTTCAAAACCGAATATTTTTAAAAAGTGGTCTATACTAAAGAAATCTGCAAGATCGATAATTGAAGTTACCAAATTACCTAATTTAATCTTCTCTATTAAAAAAGATGCAGATATTTTCCACTGCTCACATTCTTTGCTATTAAATAACTTTCCATGGGTTACTGATTTTGAACACTACTGGACTTTTTCTGTAAGCGCCAAAATTTCTTATTCTACGACTGGCAAGAAAATTATAAACAATTTCTTAAAAAAGAAAAATTGTAAAAAAATTTTGCCTTGGACAATTTCAGCTAAAGAAAGTTTAGAACAAGTAATTAAAAACAAAGAAATCTTGGACAAATGTGAAGTTGTATATCCAGCAGTACCATTTTTCCAAAAAAAGAAAAGTAATAATAAAATACCTTCACTGTTGTTTGTCGGAAGATATTTTTATGAAAAGGGTGGACTGTTTTTTGTTAAAGTAGTAGAAGACTTACAAAAGAAATATGATGTAGATGCAAAACTAGTTTCTTTTACAGTTCCAGAAAGTATAATTGAAAAATACGGATCAAAAATTAAGATTTTCAAACAAGTACCAAATGAAGTTCTTTTTAATAAAATTTATCCAGAAGCAGATGTTTTTATTTATCCAGGATTCACCGATACTTTCGGGTTTTCACTTTTAGAAGCAATGAGTTTTGGCATCCCAATAATTACAACCAACGCCTTTGCTAGAGAAGAAATCGTCACAAATAACAATAATGGATTTATTGTAAATAGACCGGACAAAATTAATTTTTTTAAAATCGACAGAAAAGAGAATAATTTAGTAAATAACTTAGTGAGAAAAACGGCTCTTCTTATTGAGAATCTTTCTACAAGGAAAAAAATGAGTAAAGAAAATAGAAAATTAATTAAGAATGGTAAATTTTCAATTAAAAATCGAAATAAAAAACTTAGGATAATTTATGAAGAAGCCACCAAACAATAATACTTAACAAATATACTTAAAATTTAAGTTAATTGTAAAATTGTGATTAGATGAAAATTGGAGAAAAACTAGTAAGCAATTCAGTTTATCTTTTCTTCGACTGGTTTGTTGTTACAGTCTTTTCTCTAATTTTTTGGCTTGTAGTAGGAAAAACTCTGTCAACATACGATTATGGTGTTATTGCAACATCGGTAAATACAGTTTCTCTACTTTCGGCTTTCGCACTTGTTGGTCTCGCTTCAGCAGCTCCAAAATTAATTTCGGAATATTTGAGCGTAAAAAATAGAAAAAGAGCAGATGCAGTTACCACGCTTTCCTTAAAAATAACTTTATTGACATCGCTAATAATAGGAATTGTTTTGTTTTTTGCTTCTGGATACATATCCTCCGTTTACAAGACACCAACGATCAGTTTACAAATTGCTTCATTGACAATGATTCCGGCTTCTCTCTACATACTCTCTTCTTCAATTCTACAAGGTTATCAAGACATGAGAAAAATTTTTTCAACTGATGGACTCGGGTATGCTGTAAAAGCTGGACTTGCTCTCGTTCTAATTGTTGTTGGGTTTGGTTTTATGGGGCCACTCATCGGTTGGCTACTAAGTTATCTTGTAATTATCTTGTTGCGACTTAGATATTTCAAATCACTGTCATCGAAAGGTATAGACAAACATTTTGTGATTTTTTCTTATGCAATTCCAGCATTTATTGGTAGTATAATTTTTACTCTCCTCTCGAACACACCAAATCTGATTGTTAGTTCTTTAGAGGGGCCAGCACTCGCAGGTTTGTTTGCACTGTCGTTGACTATCACTTACCCAATAGCAGTTGTACCAGGCATATTGAATACAGCTTTATTTCCAATAGTATCAGGACTAATGAATGAGAAAAACGCGGCTAAAAGACAAAGGAGACTCATCGGTTTAGTGACACATTACACCTCTTTTGTCGTAATACCTGCTTTAATATTATTCATTTTATTTTCACGTGAACTAGTTTTGTTTTTTGCAACTCAGAATTATCTTGGCGCAACTCAGTTAATTCCGTACTTAGCTGTCGCATCGTTTTTCTTTGGATTCGGAAGCATACTTAGTCAAGCTATATACGCCATAAGAAAACCAAAGATGTCACAATACATTGCATTGTTGACGACTGCAATTTTCTTTATCCTTGTACTCCCACTTACTCTGATGTCTTCTATAAGAGGCACTGCAATCGCATATTTAATTTCTGGAATAGTGTTTTCATTTGTAAGTTACATTTTTCTAAATAAGGTTTTAAAATTCAGATTACCATTAAAACCACTATCTAAAATTCTCTTATCTGGTGTTTTGGTTTTGCTGATTGGTCTTTACGCACTTAACTTTTCTCTAATTATAAAAATTCTATTAGCCATTGCTTCATTGCTGATTTATGTATCTGCTTTAATCCCCCTTCGCTTTTATTCAGTTGACGATATAAGAATTCTGCAAATCCTTGCAAAGAAATCTCCAGTATTTAAAAATTTGTTTAGATTCACTGGAAACTTCCTTTCAAAGTATGCCAGAGAATCCGATTATTGAAAAAATAATTTGCAATCCGATTAGGATTAATGTCATCTGCTTCTCTGTGAAATTTCCAACCGACATTATCCACTGAGTTAACCCATAAACTCTTTCGTTGTATCTCGGTCTCAACGTCCCATCTCTCTGCAACAATCCCAAGTTCGAGGGGAAGAATCCAAACCTGTAACGATTGTAGAATTTCAAAATAACATTGATGATGAAGAGAAGCATTGTGATTATCGCAACTTTTTCCATGTTGCCGATTATCGCTCCAGTTGCAACGATTGCCCCGAGAAGATAAGTTAGCGAATCTCCTGGAAGAATTTTTGCTGGATAGAAATTAAATTTCATTGCAGCAATCAACGCAGCAAAAGTTACAAAAAATAAAACCGATGCGTCGACGCTGCCGTGTAGCCAAGCAAACAATCCAAGAGAAAAAGTGTAAACAATTCCCATTCCAATTTCAGACCCATTAAATCCGCCGAGCATGTTTACCATGTTACTTGCAGCGACAACACCAATCGGAACAAGCAACAACGTATAGAGAATTCCAAACTGCACTTCACCAATTAGTGGTATGCTCATCGAGGTTATTCCGGCCATTATTACCATTAAAGGAAATGCAGCGGGAAGTGTAAGCAAAGGTTTCACCCATCTTTTCAGTCCGCGCTTTCCTTCGTGATGATTTCTGATCTCCACTTGCCTTGTGTTGATGTCATCGACAAAACCGATTATCGTTATTATCAAAATTGTTGTGACAGATGCGAACAAAGTCAACAAACTAGAAGTCGAACTGTATAGAAAAACTTGGACGAAAATGTAAAACAGAATTCCGAACAATAGACCAGCTGCTACTGGCAGGCCAATTGAGTGTGGAAGAAATATTTTTTTCTTCTTGTGAACATCTATATCGACTAACTCCGCTTCTCTGAAGTAATCAATCGCATATTTTGTAATGAAAAACGTTGCAAGGAAAGAAAGAACCATCGAAATAAGTAGAGCCGTTACCATCTCACAACACCTTGTAGATTATCGAACCATCGCATCCACCTTGCGATAAACAAGTGTTCAAATCTGGACCATTCTCGTAAACTTTCTGGAATGTGTTATTATTCTGTTCCAAGAATTGAATGAAGCTTATTGGATAACTTTGCTCATATGCTTGAGGACTGATTGCAAATTTTTGCACGAAAATGTAATTAATTCCATCTATACTAAGTCTATCTTTGACTAGTGTAACGTTGTTGCTCAAAATTATATCTGGTAAATCTTGCAACTCCCACACAGCATTTCTGTCGCAATTATAGACAGTAGGATGTCCATTCTCAGAAAGGAGTGTCGAGTTTGTCGGTGTATTCTGTTTTACCCAGTCACATGCTTGTAAGAACAACGGAGAAAACTGTTTTACACCAGACATTATTGCATTTTTGCTGTAGAAATTGCTGAATGACGCTACAATTACTACAAGAATCAGTAACACAGGTAAATATTTGCTGTATCGTTTTATTGCTCTTGATAGTTCTTCCAAATAAATCGAAGCTACAACTGAAATTGCTGGTACAGCGATAAGTGTGTATCTTGCTGCGTCTTCGGCTCTTCCCGAATAAGTCAGGTAGAAAATTGGTAGTGTCGCGAGTAGATACAACAGTGAAATCAAACCAAACTTTTCGCGCCTTGCCAAAATTAACACTGCACCAATCGTAAACAACAAAGGAACTAACCAAATCTGACCGTATGCAAATTGAAAGAACGAAATTAATCCAAGACTGTAAACATTTTGCTCTGTCCCAACTAGCGCAGTTCGTCCTGCAAAATTATTTTGTGGTGTATAGTTACTAGTTACTATACAATTTTGATTTCTAAATAGGAATTCAAGTTGCCCTGCACAAATGGGTGCATTAAAATAGTAAAGATTTCTTAGAAAAAATCCACCGAGAAAAACTAACAAGACTACAACAATGAATATATATTTTTTAATAACTCTGAAATCTTTTATTTTGAAAAACTCGTATAGAAAATACAGAAAATAGAACGGCAGAATTAAATAAGCAGGAGCTTTGGTCAAGATAGAAAGAGCGGCAAATGCTGTTGACAAGACGAGATATTTTTTATCTTTAGTTTTTTCGTATAAAATAAAAGTTCCTACAAAAAGAGTAATCCAAAATATCAGAAGCGTATCCACATAGAATAAATCTGCATAAGTAACAATTGACGGAACTGTCACTAGAATTATCGAGGACAAAAATCCAGTAAGTTTGTTAAATATCTTTCCAAACATTGCATAAGCAGCCAATCCAGTTAAAACGGAAATAAGTGGGGTAAGAATTTCAACTATCAACGGACTGAATCCAAACAGATAGTAAAAACTTCCTTCTAAAAATATCCACATTGGTGGTTTAAAGAATCCCTGATGTTCAACACTATCTCCTTCAAATGGCATCCATGTATAGTACTGAACATTTCTTGCCACCAATCTCGAAAGCTGTGTATAGTAAGCTTCATCTCCAAATGCAATCGGACTCGGAATTGTTACAGAAATCTCGAGATAAAAAATTATTGCGAGAAACATCAACAAAATCCAAAACTCAGGTCTTTTTATTTCTAAAGTTTTTTCAGCTTGCTTGTTCTCCTGTTGAACCTGTTGTATTTCATCTGCCAATTATTCACCGAACAATTTATACAATTTGAAAGTGCACTATTAAATCTCTTAATCAATGATAAGTTTAAGATAACTTTAGGTGAAGTTGATGAAAATAGCAGTAATTAGCGATTTGTTTTACCCCCACGTTGGTGGCGGAGAATATTATCTGATGAACATAGAAAAACAACTTGTCGAACAAGGTCATGATGTAATTCATCTGACAAGTAGACTTGCTGGATCTAAAGCAAATGAAACCGTCGATGGAATAAATGTCATAAGATCTTGGATACCTTTTTCAAACAATGTGATGAAAGGTCGGTTCTTCTTTCCTTTCACAAATTTGACTAAAATAAAAGAACTGAGAGACGCCGACATAATACAAAGTGTAACTTATCCAGCCGCTGTGACTGGATGGCTTTTTGGAAAACTTTTGAAAAAACCAAATATACTTTTTTGTCACGAATTTTTTAGAGACTACTGGAAATTTATGCGAAGCAACATTTTAGCGAAAAAAATTTATCCAGTTGTAGAAAATTTCATAGCAGACTCACCATACGATTGGGCAATTACTCCATCAGAATATTCCAAGAGATCTTTAATTGATGCCGGTTTCGATAAAAGAAAAATATCTGTCGCTTATCATGGCATAGATGAAAAATTTAGACCGAACATAGAAGTTGGTAGTCTGCGAAAAAAGTATAATTTGGTTGGGAAGAAAACTTTTGGATTCATTGGGAGAATGGATGATTTTGGGCAAAAAGGAATCAAATATTTGATTGAAGCTGCTAAGCTCGTCGTGAATGAGGTGCCGAATGCAAGATTGCTTTTGGCAGGTACTGGTTACAACAATGTAAAACCATTAATCAAAAAACTTGGTATTGAAAAGTTTGTTATAAACTTTGGAAAAATTCCAGATAACATGGTTCCTAAATTCTATTCATTGTTAGATGTTTTTTCTGGTGCATCTATAGCAGAAGGGTTTGGACTAGTTTATGCAGAAGCTTCAAGATGTGGGAGACCAGTTGTCGCAACAAATACATCATCCATTCCAGAAATTGTAATTAACAAGAAAACTGGTTTACTTGTTCCTAGCAGGAATTCAGAATCTTTAGCTAATGCAATAATAAAATTGTTAAACAACAAGAAATTAGCTAAAAAATTTGGAAAGAATGGTCCGAAGTATACGAAAAAGTTTACTTGGGAGAATTCTTTGAAGAAACACATTGAAGTATACGAAAAGTTTGTGGAGTAAGTCTATGAAAAAGATACTAAATGTAGGATGTGGAAACGACACTTATGGTACGGATTTTGTAGATTTGTATCCAAGTAGAAAAGAAGTGCTTAAATGTGATATTGATAACGAGAAACTTCCATATCCAAACAACTCATTTGATGAAGTCTTTTCACGATGTCTTTTCGAACACCTAACCAAACCCGGATTTGTGCTGAAAGAAATGTATCGTGTCTTGAAAAAAGGAGGAAAATTAATTTTGATTACAGACAACGCAAACTATTATGGCTTTGCAATCGGTAAGACTCACCTTGGAGATTATGAAGGAGTCGGTTCTCATGGGAAAGAAGACAAACATTATTCTCTATTTACAGACTGGCATCTGAGAAATCATACACAGAAAGTAGGATTCAAAAACATTAAAACATCCTATATAGATAGCTCAAGGTCAAGTTTGAAATTTTTCAATTTTATTTTGAGAATAACACCGTTGAAAAGAATGAGTTATTCGAGGGTAAAACTAGAAGCCACGAAATAACATTTACAAATAACAAAAGGTTTATCCACGCGGTTCAAACTATAATGAGGTTTAATTTATGCAGAGATTACTGAAATTTGTTTTGGACAATGTTCAGTGGTTTATACTCGCAGGAATAATGGCTCTCGCGATAGTTCTTAGACTGTCAACTGCAGGATTTACGAACATACTTGATTATGATCCATGGTGGTTTTTCAGATGGGCTCAAACGATTCTTGCAAATAACTTTGTTGCGCCCCGCTGGGATTTGCTAAGTTATTTCCCGCCAGGAAGGCCAGTTGACTTTTATCTCGGCTGGTCGTACACAATAGCATTCTTCTACGCAATCTTCAGCAAATTTGTAAACGTCTCGCTCGCAATATTTTCCGGATACTTTGTTGTAGTGTTTGCAGCGCTGGGTGCGATTCCAGCATACTTTGTTGGTAAGCACGTCACGAACAGATGGGGAGGACTTGTCACTGCATTCTTCGGAACGATTGCTCCGATAAGCATAACACGTTCGTTAGCAGGATACCCAGCAGCAGATATGGCTGATGTATTCTACAACTTTCTTGTTGTACTTACAACTCTCTACACCATAAGTGTGTGGAAAGATTTTTCATTTTCATCTTTTAGAAGCAGTTGGAAAAGTAAAAAATCTTTGAAGTATGTTTGGTCTGTGTTGATTGCAGTTTTGACTTACTGGCTTTTCTCACTCAACTTCAACAGCAGCTGGTACATCTACTACATTTTCGTCTTGTTCATCCCATTCATTCTGTTTTTCAAAGTGATCGAAAATGTAATCGCAAAAAAATCATTGAACCTATTAACAATTGTAAAAGAAAATCAAGGACTCATCCTTTCGATAATCGCGATTGGAGTTGTTGGAGAGATTGTTACTTATCTTACTTCTGGTTGGCCGTTCAACACAATTGATCCTATCGCCGGGATAATCGGCGGACTGAATTTTCTAAACAACTATCTGATTGTAAACGTTTCAATCGCAGAACTTCAACCACTGAATGTCTTTTCGTGGGGTGGATTCCTTGGCGTTTTGCAGAACGTTGGAACAGTTCCAGTCTTGCTCGGTCTATTTGGTCTGCCTCTGATGCTGTTGTACAAACTTGCGACGAAAAAAGAAATCCACACCGCAGAATATTTCACGATAGTTTGGATGATAATCGGATTTTGGATGATTACTAGAGGTTTGAGATTGGCACTCCTGTTTTCTCTTGCGACTGCTGCTGGTTCTGGATTCGTTATTGGAAATCTGATCGAATATCTTAAGGCAAGAAAAAATATTTTGTTGTTCGCAACAATTATTGGAATAATTTTGTTCGCATTTGTTTGGGACATTTCAGACAACACACAAGTTTCTCTCGGATCTGTAAGCGGTCTGCAAGTTGATCAAAACTGGATTGATGCATTGAACTGGTTGAAAGCGAACTCAGATAACAACACACTCGTCGCCACGTGGTGGGATCCGGGACACATCATCACAGGGTATACTGGGCTGAAAGTTTTTGCTGATGGTGCACATTGCGCTCCAGGATCGTGTATACCGTATAACATAAACGATAGGATAGTTGACATGGGAACAATTTTCACAACGTCGAACGAAACGCAAGCCGTCAGTATTTTACAAAAGTATACACAGCTCACTCCATTGCAACAACAAGCAGTTCTCCAAGCTTTTGGCAATGCTGTTCCACAATCCGTATTCACTCCTGTCGACCAAGTTTACTTGATTGCCAGCTCAGACTTGATCGCAAAGTATTACTGGATGAGTTGTTTTTCGATGTACGCTGCACAATGCACTCCAAGTTCTCCGAATGTTGCAGGATTCATACAATTCTATCTCGCTGGAAGAGATAATTCTGGAGGGCTCGTTTATCAGGGACCAGGAGATGCAACAATCACTCTTGCGCAAACTAACACGAGCCAAGTTGTTGCAGTTTTGAATTCTCCATCTTCGAACATACGAAGCACACTGATTAATGATGTAGTTCTTTATCAGAATGGGCAAGAATTAGATTTCAATTATGGAAACGTTTCTAGCGCGATTCAAGCGATGGCTTGGATCTCGCCAGACTTTTCGTACATATTCTTCATGCAATCTTCTGTGGAGAACTCTATGTTCACAAGAATGTTCTTCTTCAATGGAGCAGGGTTGCAACATTTTCAACTCGTTTTCAGTAACGCAGAAATAAAAATTTTCAAAGTTAAATTTTAAGCTGGACTTAAATTAATCAGGTGAATAACATCGGAAAACTTCCACGGCTCCCCTTCGAGAGGATTTTGAAGAAAGCAGGAGCAAAAAGAGTTTCACACGAAGCACTTGACGAGTTTGCAAAAGTAATGGAAGACAGACTCATGTTAATTGCACAGGAAGCGACAGCACTCGCAAAGCATGCTGGAAGAAAAACAATTGTCGATCAAGATGTGCGCGAGGCAAGAAGAAAATTGAAACTTTAGTTGATTTTATGCAACTAGAAGAAATCTTCAAAGAACTAGAGAAAAATAAAAAAATTTCCAGAGAGGAAGCTTTACAAAGAGTAAATCAAAAAATAGAAGATCTATTTGGATTAGTTACACAAGAGGCAGCAGCATATTTAGTTGCAAAAGATTTAGGAATCAATTTGCCTCAACTTGAGAGAAAACCTCTACAAATAAAAAACATAACGACAGGAATGAGAAACGTTTCTTTCGTCGGAAGAGTTTTTAAAATTTCTCCAATAAATGAATTCCAGAAGAAAAATAGGAAAGGACGTGTAGTAAATATTTTTATCGCTGATAACACAGGATACATTAGGATTCCTTTGTGGAATGATCAAGTTAGACTAATTGAGGACGGAGAAATAAATCTCGGAGACGTTTTACAAATTTCTGGAGGATTGGCTCAGGAAAATATTTACGGCGATGTTGAAGTTTCTCTTGGAAAATTTGGAACGATTAAACCAGCGGAAGGTTATTTCGATTTGCCAACAACAGAAAAACTTTCAAAAAACTTTTTATCCAACGTACCGCAACGCATAAAAATTTCTGATATAGTTCCAGGAAATTTGGAAATATGCGGAACAATTGTACAACTTACTGGAAGAAAATTTATTTTCGAATCGGACGGAGAAAAGGCGATGATGATTTCTTGCTTGATTGACGACGGCACCGGAGATTTGCGAATAATTTTTTTCAGAAATCAGGCAGAAAACTTGTTGAACGATTCTGTCAATGAGCTTTTGCAAATTCCCGAAGAAAACAGATACGATTACGTTGCACAAAAAATTCTCGGAAGAGAAATCGCAGTCGTGGGGAAAGTGAAAAAAAATGAGCGCTTCGATTCTCTCGAAATGATCGCAGACGACTTAAAAGCTTTAAATCCTTTGGACGAGAGTAAGAAATTAGCTGACGAGATTCAGCTTCTGTTAGGTGAATGATTTGGCGAAAAAAGAATTCGTGCTTGAAGACGTTCCGGGTGTCGGAGAAAAGATTGCAGAAAAACTCAGACAAATTGGTTATGCAGATCCTATGGCAATTGCTGTTTCTTCACCAACCGAACTCGCGATGATTGCAGAAATCGGAGAAGGACAGGCAACAAAAATAATTGGCGCAGTTAGACAGATGCTCGATATTGGGTTTACTACTGCTGATAAAATTTTGGAAAAGAAAATTGCAACAGCAAAAATTTCTACTGGAGTTCAAAGTTTAGATAAACTTCTTGGCGGCGGAGTAGAAACACAGGCGATAACAGAAGTTTATGGACAATTCGCAAGTGGAAAATCGCAACTAGGGTTTCAACTTTCTGTAAATGTACAACTTCCAGCAGACAAAGGCGGACTTGGAAGAAATTGTCTTTTCATCGACACAGAAAATACCTTTTCGCCAACTCGAATTATTCAGATTGCAAAAACTTTGAAACTTGATCCAGAAAAAATTTTGAGAAATATTTTCGTCGCACGCGCCTACAATTCTGATCATCAGATGCTTCTTTTGGATAAAGCTACTGAAATGATTGAGGAAAAAAATATTGGATTGATTGTTATCGACAGTCTGACTTCACACTTCCGTTCCGATTTTGTTGGACGAGGAGAACTTGCTCCCAGACAACAGAAGTTGAACAAACATTTGCACACTTTGCAGAGACTTGCTGACGCGCACAACCTCGCTGTTTATGTGACTAACCAAGTCATGGCGAGACCCGATGTTCTTTTTGGAGATCCAACTGCACCAGTTGGCGGTCATGTTCTTGCACATCAAGCGACATACCGATTGTACTTCAGAAAAGGAAAGGAAGGAACGAGAATTGCACGCCTTATGGATGCAGCGAATTTACCTGAAGGCGAAGCTATTTTCAAAATAACAGAGAATGGTTTAATCGACGTGGCATAGTTATGCAAATTCTTCGACGCGGGGCCGAAGCAATACTCTACTTGGATGATTTTGATGGACAAAAAGTTCTAGTAAAAGAAAGAGTGAAAAAAAATTATCGTATCGAACAAATCGATACGACTGTTCGTAGAAATAGAACGAAAGAAGAAGTAAAACTCTTGACAGAGGCTAGAAAAATCGGAGTCAACACTCCAAAAATTTTAAATACTGACTACAATACGAATAAAATTTTCATGGAATTCATAGACGGAATACGCGTGAAAGATTTTTTGAATTCAGCAAGCACTACAGAAATAAAATCGATAATGCACGACATGGGAACTTACGTTGGCAAACTACACACTGCAAACATTATCCATGGAGACTTGACAACTTCCAATATGATTTTGAAAGATGGAAAAATTTTCATAATCGATTTCGGTCTCGGATATTTTTCGAGCAGACTTGAAGACAAAGCGACTGACATAAATCTTTTTCACAAAGCTTTGAAATCAACACATCTAAAAATTCTGAAAGAATGTTGGGAAAGTTTTCTGTCTGGATACAAGAAAGAATACAGGAATGCGAAAAATGTTTTGTCGCAAATGGTCGAAATAGAGAAACGCGGAAGATACACCAAAAAATAAAACTATTTAATCGCTCTGCACAAAAACTGATTATGAAAATTCCATTGCTCGGAGACATTAAACAGAACACAACGGAAAAGATTTCCATCGTAATGATTGTTCTCGGACTGCTTCTTTTCAGTCTTGGAAGTTTAGTTTCGATTTTTTCGCAAGTTGGATTGTCTGCAATACTCGCAATGTTCGGAGCGCTGATAACTTTTGTCTTCACTATCGTTTTAATTTTTTACTGGCTTTTCAAAGAACGAAGTGAATAAATACAAAAAGAAAAGAAATTAAAGCTACAAACCAACTGAAGAATGAAAAACATGGCAAGAATATACTCGAGAAAAAAAGGAAGACACGGGAGCAAAAGACCACCTGTAAAAGTTTTGCCGAGATGGGTAAAGGCCGACAAAGATTCTGTGGAAAAACTAGTTATGCAGCTCGGACAGGAAAGAAAAACTTCTGCAGTTATCGGAGTAATTTTGCGAGATCAGTATGGAATTCCTGACGTGAAACTTGCCACAGGAAAAACAATCTCACAGATTTTGCGCGAGAACAATCTTTATTCTGAAATGCCTGAAGATCTTTTGAGTCTTTTCAAGAAAGCAGTTGAGTTGCGCGAACATTTGGGAACGAATAAAAAAGACAAGGCAGCACTCAAAGGGCTTGAACACCTCGAATCAAAAATCAGAAGACTTGTAAAGTACTATGCGCGTGAAGGAAAGATCGACAAGACTTTCACGTACGATCCAGAAAAAGTGAAGCTCATAGTGCAGAAGTGATAGTTTGTTTCTGGATTATGCAGAAAAAATTGCAAAGATTTCCAAAGCGATAATTCGACAAAAGAAAGTCAAAATATTTTCACAGTTTGATTGCGACGGTCTCTGCTCTGCATCGATTCTTACAAAAGCGATGCTGAGAGAAAATGTCAATTTTGAATTGAGAATTTACAAACAGTTAACGGAAAAACTGTTGAATGAAATTCAAGCATCTGAAAACGATTTTTTAATTTTTGCCGATTTTGGAAGCGGACAACTACAAATGATGCAGAATATTTTGGACAAGACACAAGTGTTGATTTTGGATCATCATGAACCAGTGAACTTCAATCACATGAATCTTCTACACGTAAATCCAATGATGCATAATGAAGACGAAATGTCTGCTTCTATAGTTTGCTATAGCTTTGCAAAATTTCTAAATCCACGAAATACTGATTTAGTCGACATCGCACTTATCGGCGCAATCGGAGATGAATCAGGCGAGAAGTGGGAATTCAAAGGATTCATAAAAAAAATTTTAGAAGAGGCTGAAGTGCTAGGCAAAGTTTCTGTGCACAAGGGTCTTCGATTCTACGGAAGATCGACAAGACCGATACACAAATCTTTGGCTCTCACTTATGAACCGTTCATTCCAGGAGTTTCAGGATCGGAATCGCAAGCAATTCAATTTCTTTCCGATATAGGTATTCGAACAAAACAAGACGGCGATTGGATAAAACTGAAGGATTTGACAAAAGAAGAAGAGCAAAAACTTGCAAGCGCGATAATCGTAGAAAGAATGAAAACAGAAACTGCAGCAGAGGATATTTTTGGAGACATCTATACGCTCATTGGAAAACCAGAAGAGTTACAAGATGCGCGCGAATTTGCAACTCTCGTGAATGCATGCGGGCGTACACAAATGCCTCAGATTGCAATTCGTTTGTTATTGGGTGATTATTCAGCGATAGAGAATTCACATCAAACGATTGAAGATTACAGACGTATGATTAGCGATGCACTGAATTGGTTGAGAGAAAATCCAGAATCAATAAAACAAACCCCCCTTGCTAATTTCATTATTGCTAATGGAAAAATTCCAGAGAGCATAATCGGAACAATAGCATCAATTGTTGTAAATTCTGATTTTGTTGACTCTGCTCAACCACTTTTTGCTCTTGCGAATTCTGACGAAGATAAAATGAAAATTTCTGCACGACTTCCAAAAAATTTGAAAATAAATCTAAGAGGTGTGATGACAAAAATAATTTCGAAAACTGGTGGAGAGGCTGGAGGTCATGCTAATGCAGCAGGAGGTTTTATTCCAAAAGCAAAAGTTGAAGAATTTATTAACACTACACAAATGGTATTAGGTGAAATGATTGTCGGTAAAGAAAGCTAAACAAAAACAATGGCATACAATTGTTGCGCCAAAACTTTTTGATGAAGTAGAAATAGGAAAAACATTTAGTATTGAACCAAAGAATTTGATTGGAAGAAGAATAACTGTATCGGCAATAGATTTGACCGGCAACTTTAGCAAGTATTATCTAAAATTTATTTTTAGAATTTCTGAAATGAATGGAGAAAAAGCATTGACAACATTAGACGGTACAGAAATTTTAGGAGATTATATTTCCAGAATGATTTTGCGTAGAGTAAGAAGAATTGATACTATCCAAGATTTGAAAACGAAAGATGGAATCATACTACGAGTGAAAGCATTGACTGTAATCGGTAGAAGAGTCAAAAGTAGTATACAAAAACAAGTCAGTGAAAAAGTAAAAGAGCTTATTGTCGGTGCAATAACTGAATCGACACTGGAAGAAATTGTTGAAAAAATGTTGAATGATGAAATGAAAAACAGAATTCTTCAAGAAGCCAGCAGAATCTACCCGCTGAGAAATTTTGAATTTAGAAAAATTGAAGTTCTCAAACAATGATTGGAATTACAACTGTTAATAAGATTAGAAAAATTACAAATCCAGTTACGAATGAAACAATTCTCAAAGAAGATTTTGGAAAATATTTATCAGTAATTGATTTTACAAAAACTCCACCATCGAGAGGATAGATTGGTAGAATATTGACTATTCCAACCAAGAGACTTATCAGTATCGAAAGAGAAATTAAGGGTAACAATATCGAAAATATGTCGCCTCCGTATCGAGTGTTCAACGAAAGACTGAGTCCCATGTAAGGAAAGTTAGGATTGTTGGGATGAGGAGCGAGCGTTATTGTATAAAGTTTTCCAGAAACAAGCAATGTGACATTATCTCCTGGCTGATATTTGGAAAGTTCGTTTAACACTGGAGGACTTGCTGAAAAATCTTTTACAAAATCTGGAGTGAAACTTTTTGTGAAGAACAATAATCCAGAATAGGATGCGTAATAGTCAAAATAATTAGGATTGATACTGGTTCCGTTAATCGCTTGCAACACAGCTCCCGAAGGAATTCTAGCAAGTCCAGCGGGTGCAGTTTGATTGACAGATGTTATTAGCGCTCCAGGCTGAACTATTGACGGCCACAATGCATACGATGCAAGTCCAAAAATTATTCCAGCTACAATGAAATTTGCAAATGCTCCAGCTGCAACAACTCTGAGTTTTGTCCGCAATTTAGATTTTTCAAAATCTTTTTCATCTGGATCAACAAAAGCTCCAGGAAAAATTGCAAGTAGAAAAACTCCAACAGATTTTACTTTTATTTTTTCTGCACGTGCAATTATACCGTGGAAAAATTCATGAGGGAACATTATGATGACAAGGATAATTATCCAAAACCAAAATGGGATTCCAATAAATCCAAAACCAGATACAGGATTCGATGACGGATATGGCAGAAGTAAACGCACACCAGGTCCAGAAATTTCTTTCGAGATTAACAATTGAATTGTAAGAATTAACTGATAAATTCCATAAAATATTACAAATATAGCAATTATTGCTGCTATCGTTCCTAAAATTATCCAAAATTTTGGAGAAATTTTTGCTACAGAATCGATAAATTTTTCTCCACGTGTAGTTTTTCTTTTGAAAAAAATAAAATATTTATGCTCGATATGTTTTCTGTCAAACCAAATTACGAATGCTAACGCAACAAAAAAAACTATGACAGAGATTGTGTAGTTGTCTAACATCATATCACTTTAGTTTTTGCATTTAAAATGCAGGAGGTGGGATTCGAACCCACGAAGGGACTAACCCACAGGCTCCTGAAGCCTGCCCCTTAGACCAGGCTTGGGTACCCCTGCATGAAAACAATCTATGCTTTAAAAACAATCTATGCTTTAAAATACTTCAATGTCAAGACAAATTTTAAATTTTCTTGGTGCATAAGGCAAAACTTTTCGTACAGATTTAATTTTATATCTTCTTCTTACATCAACTAGAGTTTTCAATTCCTTCTCCACTTCTCCAAATTTATTTTCTTCAGCAATTGTATAGTAGTGAATCATTCCAGTTTTCTTCAAACATTTTTCAGCAATGTCTAAAAAGGTTTTTGCACTAAGCGGAAGTGGCATAATTACTCTATCACATTTCCCAAAAAATTCTACACAAACTTTTCTCACATCACCTTCACGTAATGAAACTAAGTGTGCAACTTTGTTGATTCTAATATTTTCTTTTGCGTATTCTACAGCATCATGATTTATTTCGACTGCAAAAATTTTTCCGACTTGTGAATTTTTTTTTGCAATTGCTATTGCATATGCGCAAATTCCAGAGAACATCACAAGAACCATTTCTCCAGCTTTAACTTGTTCAGCAATTCTCTGTCTTTCAGTACCTTCTCGTGACGAGAAATAAGTTTTTTGTGGATCGACTTTGAGTATATAGTTATTTTCTCTGTGGAAAACCTCCGTGTTATTATCCCCAGCAACTAGTTCGAATTCACGAATCCTGTGCTCTCCTTTTCTTTCAGAAATTTTTCGTAAGACAGATTTCACATTTTTGTTCGTCGACATTATCTGCTCAGCGATTTTTTCTTTTTCTGATTCCAACTTTGGAGAGATTTCCACTATTGCTACTTTTTTTTCTTTTGAGCCGATTATGTCAAAGCTTGATAGAATGTTTTTCATTTTCTCACTTGTCGAGTTTGCAAAGCAATATATTTATCGATTGTCAACTGCTGTACATTATGCTAACTCTAGTTGGTCTTGGATTGACAGATGAGAAAGATTTATCATTACGCGGAATAGAAGCCGCGGAAAAAGCTGATAAAATTTATATCGAATTGTACACTGGTGTTTGGAAAGGAAGTTTAAAAAAGCTTGAGAAAATTGTTAAGAAAAAAATTTTCATTTTACAGAGAAGTGATTTGGAAGAAAATTCTGAAAAAATTTTGAACGAAGCTAAAAACAAAAAAATTATTTTATTTGTTCAAGGAGATCCATTAGTTGCTACAACACACAGTTCTCTTTTAGTTGAGGCACGAAAGAAAAAAATTCCTACACAAATTATTCACAATTCATCAATAGTATCTGCTGTTACAGAAACAGGATTGCATATTTACAAGTTTGGTCCGACTGTAACAATTCCATTTCCAGAAAAAACAAAAAATATTTTGCCAGAATCTATTTACAGAACGATTGAGGAAAATCAAAAACGCGGACTTCACACTCTCTGTTTACTTGATCTTGGCGGAAAATCCGGCGGAATGCAACCAAGTGAAGCAGCTAAATTCTTACTCGATATGGAAAAGAAATTTGGTGCTGGAATTATAGACGAAAACACTAAAGTTGTTGTTTTTTCTTCAGGCAAGAAATCCTTTCTCAAGTATACGACCCTAAATAAACTGAATAATTTAAAAGTTTCTCCAGCTGTAATAATTATCCCAGGAAAACTTCACTTTTCAGAAAGTGAATTTCTCAAGGAATTTGCAGATGGTTAACAAGCTTAAATAATTATCGATTTAGAATGATGAGTATGAGCATGAATTCGGATTACACTCCGAGCAGCAGGGCAATGTTACCGCAAGATGGACTTATTCATGGGTATAATCTTTCCAAAGAACGTGGTCATGCCGCCGCAAGCATTGTTGCTGAGCATGCCAGAGAGAGTGTTTTTTACCAATCAGTACTTTTGCCTATAATGAACACGTTCTACAAAATGTCAGCTGACTGGTTCAAAGAACTTACTGGATACAAAGAAAAGTTGAAAAACACCAAAGACCCAGAAGCAAGATCTTACTACGAAAAGGCATTCGGAATGGGTCGCTATATGTTTAGAGGTCTTGCAATACGCGCTAGAGAAATTTTCGAAAAAATTTACAAACCTATGCAACAGGAACAATTAGATGCGGCTAAAGCAGAGTACGATAAAATAACACAGCCAATAATTGAAGAACTAGATAAATCAAAGGCAACGGCAGACAATGCGGACAAGCTGAAAGCACAGCTCTATTCCATTTAAATTAAATTCAGAAAATACTACTGATTTTTTATTCTGATTTTCCTTTAGAAGGATTTTGTTTTTCTCCACTACTTGAAGCATAAATTACAACTAAAGCGGTGAGAACGAATACAACAATCAATGCGAGATCTGATGAGCTCAATCCTGGGAATTGGAATATTGGGGCACTTCCTGTTCCAAGAGAAATTCCCGGAAATATCGAAAGTCCACCGCTTGAAGCAAAAACTCCAACTGCAAGAATTATTGCCGCCAAAACAATCCACTTTACATCCTTTGAAATGTCCTTTAGCTTGTCTTCACCTGCAGTCGGAACGACAATCATTACAGTGATGAGCATGAAAACGAGTATCGTCAAAACTACAACCAAAGTACTTCCCGCTAAGTTAGTAAGAAACTGAGAAAGCGTGAGTGCAGCTGGTCCAACTGGTGTATAGACAAGGAGGAATGCAGAGAACGAAAGTGCGATGATGATGTTTATTCTTTTTCCAGCCGCATCCTCTCCGAAAATTTTTGCTCTGTCAAGCAATCCGTAGAATATTGCAAACATCAGAATGAAAGGCAGGTAGAATTGAAAAATCCCAAGATCTTTCGCCTGAGCTATCAGGTCTGCAAATGTAACCATGTTTCCAAAAACAAATTCGTTTTGTAAACTTTAATACCTATTTTCCGCCGGGAACTACAACTATCGCTGCTACAGAAACTATGAGAATGATTAGAATAATAATTGTCGTTATTGTATCTTGGCTCAATCCACCAAAGCTGGGACCGGAAACTCCTCCAGGAATAATGAAATTTACCAGTCCGCTCGAAATTAAAATTCCAGCAGCGATTAAAATTCCAGCGATAACAAATCCAACTCCACCTTTACCGATTTGTTTTGACAGTGACTCGGCAAAATTTTCCGGCAAAAACATTCCACCAATTAAAATTCCGACTATCACAACCAGCGTCGCCATCGTCGCTTGAAAGAAGAATGTCGAGAGTGTAAGTTGCACATTAACCCCGGCGATTACCGGATACGCCCAGACCATGAACGCGGCAACAATCGCAACGACAGCATTTATTGCAACGTTAGCATTCGGTTCTCCGAAAACTTTCGATCTCCTAAGAAGTCCGTAGAAAATTGCAGCAGTCAGCATGAATGGAAACAAAAATTGGAATGCTCCAAGGCTGTTCAGATTGTTTATCACTGTTTCGAATGGAGATACCATGTTTCATCAACTAAATTCTCGCGATTCCTGTCGCGACTATCAACAACACAATAAATATTATGAGTCCAGCAGCGATTAATATTACGTCTGTCGGCGTTGTTGGTGCAGATCCTGGTGCAGCAGGTTTGCCAAGATTTCCAACGAACACGGTTATGAGTCCGCTCGTCACGAACAATGCAATTGCGAGCACGACCATGAGGAAGAGAATCGATCTGCTTTTGATACGCTCTGTCAAAAATGTTCCAAGGTTAGGATAGAACAAACTTGCGAGCATGAAGCCTACGAAGACTATTATGATGAAGACCGTTGCCTGTGTGAAAAACGTTGCAAGCGGGGTTGCGAGACTGACTCCAACAATAACTGGATAGCCAAAAATCATGAAAGCGACTGAGAGCGCAAGAACAGCGTTGATAACGACTGATTCTCCAAGAACTTTCGACTTTCTCAGCAACGCGTACAGAATCGCGGCAGTGATGATGAACGGAAAAATGAAATTGTAGAACCCGAGATTAATCATTGTCTGTACTACTGCGTCAAAAGGTGTAGTCATTCTATCTCTTAATTAATTTCGTTTGTAAGCAATTTATTCTTTAGAATTACGTGCGTCCTCTGTGCAATAATCTGTCTCGACGTCTTTTCAATTCTTCAATCGTGTCGTCTATCTCGTCTTTTTCGTGTTCGTCGTCCGTCTCGTCGTATTTTTCTTCCAGCTTCGCGATTTTTTTGTTTATTTCTTTGACTTCGTCGTCGACATTTCCAAATTCTCTTTCCCATCCTTTTCCACGACCAACCGCATACTGAACTGCGCCGAAAATAAAGAGTGCGAAAAATATTGCGATTGCAAATCCTCCAGTGAACTGCGACATCGTTGTTGTGAAAGTTACGAATGCTTGCGTGTTCGCGAAGAAAATTGTTATGATTAATGCCAGAATCGCACTGATTTTGTTGTTGAAAAGTTTCAGCAAACGAATTACTGAGTAGAGAATTAGGAAACTGAAAACGAATGGCAGGAAAAAATTGTAAATCAAATCAGGAAACCCCGATTGAGATAAAGTTGTGAGAAGAATAGAATTTTCAAAGACCATTGTTTAAAATTTTGTTTTCAAAATTAATAAGTTAGAAAAATTTCTAGTAGATTTTGTTCAGAATAGTCGACCAAGAAGAATTATAAGTTTGCATAAGGTCGGCAGCCAATTTTTCTAGATTGGAATTTCCTTTTGCCGCTGCAAACAGATCGTCGAATCTCGCTCCGTCAACCCATCTCGATGCAGAGATGTAACCTTCGTAAGTTTTAGCTCCACCTTTCTTCCCTTTCTTAGCATAAGCATTAACAACTTCTCCCTGTTTCCAAGCTATCGAGCCTCTGATAGATTCGTAAGAAGCATAAAAGCCTGGCACACACGTTGTCTGCGCTCCAGTAGTTGTTGTTGTCGGTTGCGTGTAAGTCATAGTTTGCGGCATGATGTATCCTGGAACAGCACTCAAAGATTTTCGAATGTCTGCACGTCTTCCCCAACGCGTATTTTTGTAGAGTTCCGAAGCAACATACTTTGAACCGCGATAAGTAGCTGACAAAACTCTTTTCGTTGGCTTTTCAAGTCTTTTCGACTGTGTATAAACTTTTCTCGCAACTCTCTTTGTCGGCGCAGCAACTTTCTTAGATCTTTGATAAGTAGTTTTTACCGCGCTCTTTGTTCGTCTCGCAATCCTTCTTGGAGATTCTTTGAAATTAATGTAAATGTTTCCGAGATTCTCCTGAACATTTATCTGAGTAAGTCTGTCTACTCCTCTTACAAGCCCTCTATAACTTTTTGCAATTATTGGAAATCTTCCGTATTCTGCTTCTTTCAATCTCTTTCGAGCAACAGTCGGATTCGGAAGACCAGCTTCTTGCACCAAAGTGTCGGCGAATTTTTGCAGTGAATAATCGTGTTTCATGTAATCCATGTTCCAGTCAATAAACGAAACTTTCGGCTCAATGTCCCAGTTAGAAACTCTGAAAATCGGATTTTGAGATCTTGGACTTTCGTATATCTTTAGCGAAGAGTTAGTTTCAGCAACGTAATATTTTGTCTTAAGTGGTTCTAGACTCTTTTGCAATCTTGCATTTTTCAAGTCTATAGTTTTGGAAATTTTTACATTGAGAGATTTGTTATCTGGTTCATAATAAAATCTGTCCACGGCAAAGAGGCGTTTCATATCCTTCTCAAAACGTCCGATAACAGTTGCTTGCGTCCTTTTGTCTGAAGTCTTGTATTTCTTGCTTTCTACAAGCCTGTCAAAACGTTTTTCAATCCAAGACATGTTTATCTTTCACTACTTGAGAGTACTTAAATATTTATATTCTCGAGAATACAGGTTTCCAAATTTAGCTTGGGCGCAATCTTTCAAGTTCCCTAAGCCTAGATTCGATGTCAGCGATTTCTGTTCTATACGCCTGTGCGCGTCTTTCGAGCTCTTCTCGTCTATCTGGATTGGTTTCTCTAGCTATGTCCCTCATTGTACCAGTCAAATTTTCTTCTAAAGTACTCAAACGGTTATTCAATTCACCCTGCTGAGATCTGTACGCAGAAAAAACACCAGCTTCTGTCATTGATACATTGGTTCTTTTCCAAAAGTACAGTCCACCACCAACAAAAAAGAGTAAAATAAATATCCCATAAGCAAATGCACCCATGTATGCAAGGCTACCAGCGACAAATTGATAAAATGCACTGTTGTCGAAAAATCCGGTCAAACTACTTGGACCCAAAGTAGAAAATGCGATGAGAAAAGAAATTATTCCCGCAAAATTTCTCGGTCGATCGAAAATCCTAAGTTGTTTGACAAGTCCGTAGACTATTACAAAGAGCGCTGCAAAAGGAATAATAAACTGGTAGATGAAAGCTGGAAAAACTAACCAGTCTGCAGGGATTCCAAGTATCGATGAAATTACATCTCCGCCAGGTATTGCCGTTTGTGCAAGTACTGTCGGGAGAATTGCTAAAAACGAGATCGCAAAAGCTGTAAACAGTTTTTTCATTTCCCTCGAATAACTAATTGTGTTTGTAAACATTTAATATTCTTTTATCCGTACTGCACTGGAATCGAAGGAAGACTTAGCTGGGTTGCGATGAAAAAATAAACGACAATGATTATCAAAATTGACACGTATCTTTTCCATCCACTCAACTGGTACCACGCCCAGAAAGCGAAGAACGCGAACAGTGCCGGGAAAAACTGCGTGACAGAAGTTATCTGCCAATCTTTCAGCGCCCACCACAGCAATCCTATCGGAGCGATTCCGAAAAGTTTCATGCCGAATCCCCACGGTTTCATCAGCACGTAAAGAATTCCGAAAAGTGCTAGAACTGTCGGAAGATTCGAGAGTGTGAGATTCGACGAATATTGGAACATCACGAAAACTACGGCGAGACCAAGAGCTTTTGACGTTATTCCCCTGACGCGCAGTCCGAGTATGCCCGCGAGTCCGAGCCACATCGTTATCGAACCGCCGAAACGTAGCGTCGGAAATGCAAGAACCAAACCAAGAATTGTTTGAACTATTGAGTTTCTTTGATAAATTCTTCCGATGAGAAGATAGAACGCGTACCAAATTACAGCGAGTGGAATGACGAAACTCATAAAAAAACTAATCGGGTCGTACGCCGGAGAAGGAACTCCAAGAAACTGTGTGAAGATGTCTGTGTAAGTAACCACAATAACAATTTGTTTTTCCAGTTTATTCTTCTTTCTTCATTTTCTGGATGAGGTCGCTGAGTGTGTGCACACTTTCGATA